>JAEVYR010000128.1 GCA_023392645.1 Chloroflexota bacterium
GGTGGGGGCCAGGGGCGACGCGGGCTAGGTGATCGACGGGGTCGTCGACCGCTCGCCCAGCCCGATCACCGCCGCCGACGAGCTGCTCGCCGCGTTGCGACGGTGAGGATGGCCCCTGAACGGCGGCTGTGCCGGCGCTATCTCTTGACGCGGAAGGCCGCCGGGATGACGTCGGCCGCGGCGTAGTCCTGGATCGGCTCGCCGGTCGCGTACCGATAGACCGCCGCCCGGTAAATCGTGTCGAGCGCCGACGAGACCGCCGCCACCGCCGCGACGGCGACCACGGCGATTGCCACCGCGATCACCACCCGCGCGACGAGACCCGTCGCGGCCGCCGCCATCACCAGCCCGACGCCGAGCAGCACCGTCGCCACGATCAGCAGCCCGGTGAAGAGGCCGATCCCGGCGTTGCCGATGATCTGCTCGCCCCATGTCCGCTTCAGCAGCGAGGCGCTGCGCTTGAGCGCGTCGATGGGCGAAACGCGCTCGACCACCAGCACCGGCACGACGAGGAAGGTCGCGAGGCCCCAGGCCGCGCCGCCGAGCGCGCCGACGAGCTGGCTGCCGATGTCATCGCGCCGCGACAGCAGGTTGAGCAGCACGCCGACGGTCGCGGCGATCGCCGCGTAGCCGAGGATCGGGCCCATGTTCTGGCGCGCAAACGCCCAGCCCGTCGTCGAGGATCGTTGACCGCCCATCCGGGCCATCACCTCGGACACCATCGCGGCGTTGCAGAACGTGATGGCGGTGTAGACGACGAAGTACACGACGAACAGCGCCGCGATCTGCACCGGCCCGATGTCGTCCTCGTTGAAGGCGCCGGCAAGCGCCAGCGGCCCGCCGATGAGCACCGCCAGCACGATCACCGCGATGCCCGAAACGACCGGGTAGCGCAGCAGCGTCTTGTCCTCCTGGAGCATCGCCCAGCTCGCCTTGAACAACTCCCAGCTTCGCCTGATGCGCTCCATCATTTCCGTGATCCTTCCTGCCGTCGCGGGCGCATGCCGCCCCTGTGTTCTGACCGACGCTCGGTTGAGGTACCCGGCAACAGTATCGGCGTGGCGGTGGACGGCGTCAATTGGCGAGGGCATGAAATCTGCGGCGTCTGGCCCGCGCGCGCCAGATTGCAAACGGCCCGGCGGGCGGGTCGGAGGATCGGCGGCTGCGGTGGGAGGTGTTACATGCTCGGTATTCTCTGGGCGGTCTTCGTGATCGTCATCGTGATCTGGCTGCTCGGCCTGATCTTGAGCTTCGGCGGCTCGCTGATCCACCTGCTGCTGATCGTCGCCCTGATCATCCTCATCTACAACCTCATCACTGGCCGTCGCGGCGTGTAAATCCAGAGTCGATGGCGCCGCCGGCTACACCGTTTCGGTCGTAGCTGCCCCCGGCTCGTCGAGGGTCCGTAGGTGAGGCTGGCCGGGCATCCTGCACGCTCGTGCCGTTGGCGCGATGGGGCTTGACCCGTTACCCGCCGCATGAAACTTTGCACAGTGAGGAGGCTTCTCCTTCCGCGAAGTGCTGCGGCTGGGTGCCAGCGAGACCTCCCGCGTCTTCCACAGGGTGACGGTCGTTCCGTGACTGCCCGCTCGCCGGCACGGTGCCCTTCATCTGTCTGAATCAATGCCCTGCATGGTCGTCCATGCCGTCGAGGTGGCGCGCCACCGACTGCTCCGTGCCCGGCTCCACTACCACGAACTGCCCCATCATGCCGTTGTCCTCGTGCCGCAGCAGGTGGCAGTGGTACATGTAGGGATGCTCCGGATCGGTGTAGGTTCCGAACTGCACCGCCAGGCGCACCGCGTGCCCGTCGTTGATGTAGATCGTGTCCTTTGGGCCGCGAAGCTCCGGAGGTGGCTGGCGTCCCTCGACGTCCAGCACGTGAAACGTCACCCCGTGGACGTGAAACGTATGTGGCATGCCGTTGCTGGAGACGTTCCAAACCTCCAGCGCCCCGGCCGGGATAGCCTCGTCGATGCGGGTCATGTCCATCTTCTCGCCGTTGATCGACGTGTGACCCTCCAGCACGAAATCGCGCTCGGTGGCGCCGTCCGGAATCTCCGGCGCGCCGTTGGCGCCGGTCAACACCTCGGGCAGGTCTGGCGAATCCTCGACCTCGCCGCCAGCGCGCAGGTTGAGAATGTCGAACGTATCGTTGCCCCGAAGCTGAGGCTCCTGGCCGCCCAGATCGGCCTCCATCGCGCGCAGGATCACGTCGTCGCCCGGCGCCATCTCGACGACGATCTCGGCGCGCTCGGCCGGGCCGAGCTGGATGTGGGTCAGCTCGACCGGGTCCCCTGGCACGAGCCCGTTACCGGTCGCGACCAGCCGGAAGGACCGCTCGTCCGAAAACGCGAGGTTGAGGAAACGGGTGTTGGCGCCGTTGAGGATGCGGAACCGCGTCAGCCGTCGCGTTGCCTCGAAAAAGGCGCCCTTCGTGCCGTTGGCGAGGATCGTGTCGCCGAAGATGCCGAACGACGGCGAGCCGCCGAAATTGTCGAGAAACGAGCCTGTGTCGAAATCAAGCTGGCCGTCGTCATCGAAATTCTTGTCCTGGATGATCAGCGGGATATCGTCGACGCCGTACTCGCCGGGCAGGTCCAGCGCGTCGCTCTCGTCATCATCGATCAGGATCATCCCGGCGATGCCCCGGTAGACATGCTCGGCCGTCTTGCCGTGGGGGTGCGGGTGATACCACAGCGTGGATGCAGGCTGGACGATCTCCCACTCCGGCCCCCACGTCGCGCCTTCGTCGATCGGCTGGTGCGGCCCACCGTCGTGAATCGCCGGCAGGTGCATGCCGTGCCAGTGCAGCGTGGTTCCTTGCGGGAGCGCGTTGGTGACGGTCATCGCGACCGTGTCGCCTCGGCGGGCGCGGATCGTGGGCCCGAGAAACGATCCGTTCACGCCCCAGGTTTCCGTCATCGTGCCCGGCAGGATCTCCGTCTCGCCGGCCCGGAGGGTGAGGTCGTAATGCTTGCGGCCGTCGTCGCCGGGTGCTGGATCGAGCAGCGGCGGGATCGCCAGCGGCGTGTCGAAGGCGACGTCGCCGACGGTGCTGATCGGCTCGGTGGCGTTGCGAAACAGCAGGTAGCTGCCACCGCCGACGGCCACGCAGCCGCCGGTGAGGATGCCGGCGCCGATCAGGGCGCGGCGAGTGTGCTTCCTGCGTCGAGAGGGCATGGGTGCTCCGGTGCGTTGCGCATATGACGGCGTTGTCCCGCGACTAAAATCGCCGCTGTATCCAAATATCGACGCCGATTCTGAGAGGTTCGTAAGACGATTGCGAGCATTGCGACGTACACTGACGCCATCACCGACATCCGCGCGGCGGACCCCAATGGATGCGAAACGAGCAGGGAGGACGGTATGAAGGCGGCGGTGCAGTTCGATGTGCCCGGCAAGCTTGAGATCGTGGAGGTGGAGATCGACCAGCCGCGCGCCGACGAGGTCCTGATCCGGACGGTGGCCTCGGGGCTCTGCCACAGTGATCTGCATTACCTCGAAGGCAAGTACCAGCCGGATTTGCCGTTCCTGCTCGGTCATGAGGCGGCCGGCGTCGTCGAGGCGGTCGGCGACGCCGTCGTCGGTATCGCGCCGGGCGATCATGTCGTCACCTGCCTCTCCACCTTTTGCGGCTCGTGCCGGTATTGCCTCAGCGGCCGGCCGGCCCTGTGCCTGCGCGAGGGCGTCGAGCGGGGTCCCGATGAGCCGCCGCGGCTCTCGTACAACGGCGAGCGCGTGCACGCAATGGGGCGCATCGGCGGGTTCGCGGAGCAGCTCCTGGTGCATGAGCACAGCGTGGTGCCGATCCGCAAGGACATGCCGCTCGACCGCGCCGCGCTGATCGGCTGCGCCGTCACCACCGGCGTCGGCGCGGTGACGCGCACCGCCCGGGTGGAACCCGGCAGTACGGTGGCGGTGCTCGGTTGCGGCGGGATCGGGCTCAGCGCGATCCAGGGGGCGGCGATCGCCGGCGCCAGCCGGGTCGTGGCGATCGACAAGCTCCCCTGGAAGCTCGACCTCGCGCGGAAGTTCGGCGCCACCGACGTGGTGGACGCCTCGGCGGTGGATCCGGTGGAGGCGGTGCGGACGCTGGTGCCCGACGGCGTCGATTACGCCTTCGAGGCGATCGGCCTGAAGCTCACCGTCGAGCAGGGGTACGCGATGCTCGGTCGCGGCGGCACGGTGACGATGATTGGGATGGTGCCGGAGGGCGAGCTCGTGGCCTTCCCCGCGGACGACCTGATGGGCACCGAGAAGCGCGTGCAGGGCTCGAACATGGGCTCGAACCGGTTCCGCATCGACATTCCGCGCTACGTCGATCTCTACCTGCGAGGTCACCTCAACCTCGACGATCTCGTTTCGGCTCGCATCGGGCTGGACCAGGTCAATGACGGCTACGAGGCGCTCAAGCGCGGCGAGGTCGCCCGCAGCGTGATTGTTTTCGACGAAGCGTGACGCCATGGCCGGCCGTGCCGGGTCGCCGAACGGAGATGTCCATGATCGATCTCGACAACCGCGTCGTTTTCGTGACCGGCGCGGCCGGCGCGATCGGCTCGGCCACCGCGCGCACGCTGGTCGCCGCGCGGGGCCGTGTGGTGCTGCACGATCGGCCCGGCGCGCCGCTGGAGCCACTCGTGGCGGAGCTGGGCGAGGAC
>JAEVYR010000155.1 GCA_023392645.1 Chloroflexota bacterium
TCGATGTACCGTGCATCGTGCGCATGCTCTATGCGCACGCGATCGTGCTTCGCGGTTGACCAGCGCAAGACATCCTCGGAAATGCCGAGGCGGGCTTTCGTTGCCGCCGGGACCACCACGCGAGCCCCGGGGTCTTCCCACGGCATCACCGCAACCTCGGCACCACCCCAGATGCCGTTCTCGTCGCGCCGCACGCGTGGGTTGGCCGGGTGCGTCTCGTTCATTCCCACCCCACAGGACCTGGCGCTCGCTCCGCCGGCAGACACCCATACGCGACAACGGATCGTGCGCGCCGCACGAAGTCGTGGAGTGTGCCCCGCATATCCCAACGCGGCCGCGCAAGATACCCCACGGCGCGCACGCAGCCACAACGCCCGGGCCGGCATGGGGCTCGTGGAACAGTGTCGCATCCTGTCTTCGGATGGGCTGAGGATTGAAACGTCGTGTGCGGTGTACCGCTTCTTGCGACATTCGTCGGTTGCACCGTAGCGCCTCAGGTGGTGACGCCCACCGGCAATCACCCCAAGCCGCTTTCGCCCAGGCTTCGGCCTGACTGACCTCAGCCGGACGTGGTGTGATGGTCTTCGGGAATCCCGCCTTTGGGACGGCGGCGACCCCGCGCACCTGGGCGCGGGGCTACGGGCTGATCAGGTGGCACCCATCCAGCGGCCAAGAAGCGCGCGTCGCGTGGGGGACGGCGGCGACCCTGCGCACCTGGGCGCGCGCTACGCGGTGCTTCCCGCGACGTTGACCCGGACGCGCATCACCCCTTCAGGCCGGAGCGGGTCAGTGCCTGGATGAACTGGCGCTGCAACGCCAGGAAGACGATGAAGATCGGGATGAGGCTCGACACCGCCCCCGCCGAGATCAGCGCCGCGCTGAACCCGCCGCTCTCGTCGAAGTACCGCGTCAGCCCCAGCGGGATCGTGAACTTGTCCTCCGAGGTCAGCATCACCAGCGGCGTCTCGTAATCGTTCCAGCTCCAGACGAACGCCAGGATCGCCAGCGACGCCAGCGCCGGCTTCGACATCGGCAGCACGATCTGCCACCAGATCTTCAGCTCGTTGGCGCCGTCCACCCGCGCCGCATCGGTGATGTCCTGCGGGATCGTCAGGAAGAACTGCCGCAGCAGGAACGTCCCGAACACGGTGAAGATGCCCGGCAGGATCAGCGCCCACAGCGTGTCGTAGATGCCGAGCTGGCGGTAGAGGATGAAGCGCGGCACCAGCAGCATCTGGTGCGGGATGATCAGCGTGCTCACGTAGAGAATGAAGATCGCGTCTCGCCCGCGGAATTTCAGCCGCGAGAAGGCGTAGGCCGCCAGCGACGCCGTCAGCAGCTCGCCCACCACCCGCGCGATGGCGACGATCAGCGAGTTGCCGATGTACTTCGTCAGCGGATACTTGCCCGTCCAGACCTCGACGTAGTTTGCCCACGTCACCGGGTCGGGGATCCACTGCACCGGCAGCCGGAAGACGTCGATCTCGCGCTTGAGCGACGACACCACCATCCACACGAACGGCATCAGGAACAACAGCGCGACCGTCCACATCACAATGCTGATCACCGTCCAGCGGACGCGGTCTTCCCGCGTCATCACCTGGTCGGTGTTCAGCCGGATTCTCGGGCGCGGCAGGCGCGACGCGCGGGTTGCCATGACGATGTTCCTTCATTCGCAGGGGCGACCACAGGGCGGCAGCACCGCCAGGGACAGCGAACCATTGGCCGGCACAGGGCCGGCGCTACAGGGACCAGCGCTGCGCCCGCCCTCCTATCCGTAATACACACCACGGCGCTGGACCCGCCACAACAGCATCGTCATCACGAGGATCACCAGGAACATCACCCACGCCACCGCCGAGGCATAGCCGAACTCGTAGAACCGAAACCCGTGCAGGTAAACGTAGTACGACAGCACGGTTGTCGAGGATCCCGGTCCGCCCTGCGTCATCAGGTTGATCATTCCGAACGACTGCGACGCCCCGATGAACCCGGTCACGATCAGGAAAAAGCTCGTCGGTGTCAGGAACGGGAAGGTGATCACCTTGAACCGCTCGAAGGTGCCGGCGCCATCCAGCGCTGCCGCCTCGTGCAGGTCCGGCGGCACATCCTGCAGCGCCGCCATGTAGATCACCGCCGCGTAGCCGGCGCCCTGCCAGACCGCCATGATGATCAGCGCCGTCAGCGCCCACCGCGACGACGCCAGCCACACGGGCGGGTTGTCGATGCCGAGCGACATCAGGAAGCGGTTGATCGGCCCGAAACGCGGGTCGTAGAGCAGGATCCACGTCGAGGCGATCGCCACCGAGTTGGCGATGAACGGGATGAAGAAAATCAGCCGCAGCACCGCCCGCCCCGGAATCGGCCCGTTCAACGCCAGCGCCACCATCAACCCCAGCGCCGTGGTCAAGGGCACGCTGGCGCCGGCGTAGAACAGCGTGCGCCCGCCGCTGGCCCAGAAATCGTCTGCGGTGAGGAGGTTGCGAAAATTCTCGAGCCCGACCCAGGTGATTCCGTCCAGCCCGGAAATCACGTCCCACTCGGCGAAGGAGATCGCCAGCGAAAAGAGCAGCGGGAAGAAGGTGAAGATCGCGAAGCCGATCAGGTTGGGCGCGATGAACGCCCAACCGATCCACGACGCCGGCTCGGGGGAGCGACGCCGTCGCCGCGCCCCCTTGCCAACCTGTGCGAGTGTTCCGGCGGGTGTGCTGGCCACGCCTACGCGCTCGCCGACGCGATCGCCTCATCGGCCTTCGACTTGATCTCGTCGATGCACGCGTCGATGTCGATCTCGCCGATCAGGTAGCGATCCGAGGTCCCCTGCACGATCTGCTGAATCTCCGCCCCGGCGACGAGCACGGTGTCGCTGAAAAGCAGGATGTCCGGGTCGAAGGCCGCCGCCTTGAACGACTCGACATCGTACCGCTCCTCCGGATTCTCGCCGAGCAGCCCGGCCACCACCGTATCCTCGTCGGTGCCCGGGAAGGCCGGCATCTTGCCGGAGGTCAGGTAGTACTGCGCGCCGTCGGTGATGCGGTACTTGATGAACTCCCAGGCGGCGTCCTGCTTCTCCGACGACGGGTTCATCGTGATCCAGTTGCCGGTCGTGCCGGTGTTGTAGGCCGGATCGGCATCCGCGGGCACCGGCAGCGGCAGCGTGGTGGTGATGAAGTCGTGCGGGAACGCTTCCTCGTCGTTGATGTAGCGCATCACCCAGAACGCGGTCGGCCAGAACGCGACCTGGTCGGTCAGGTAGAGGTTCTGCTGGTACACGCGGAGGTTGCGCGCGAGCACATCGGTCCACGGGAACGAGCTGCCGGCGTCGATCATCGCCCGGTGCGTCTCCCACCACTGCCGGAACGCCGGGTGGTCGAAGTTGGATTCGGTCGCACCCTCTTTGTACCAGTAGTTGCTGCCGAGGATTTGCCGGGCGATGTCGGTGGGCGAGTAGGCGCCGTAGGCGAAGTCGCCGGAGAGCTCGCTGGCCAGCGCGGTGAAGTCGTCGACGGTCCAGGCGTCCGGAATCGTCACGCCGGCGTTGTCGAGCAGCGTCTGGTTGGCGAAGATCACCACCGGCTCGCGCACGCAGGCGATGGCGTAGGTGCCATCCTCGCCGAACGCCGCCTCGGGCTCGTTGGCGAGCCAGTCGGCGATCGGCTGCTCCCCTTCGATGTAGGTCGACAGGTCGGCCACCGCGCCGGCGCCGATGCGCTGCGCCAGCCGGGGGTTGCCGTACATCTGGACGACGTCGATCGGCGTGCCGCCCTGCAGCGCGGTGTCAAGCTGGGTGTTGCCGGTGTCGTCGTTGACGTACCGGGTGTACGTCACCTTGATGTCCGGCTGCGACTCGTTGAACGCGGCGACGAGATCGCCGGGGCCGCTCTCCTCGGGCTCACCGCCCCAGAACTGGAGATCGATTGGGCCGTCCTGGCGGAAGTTGAGCATCGGCGCGGCGTAGGTCGGCGACGCGGCGACACCGGCGGCGGTCACCGATGCCGCGGCGGCCATGCCGAACGTCTGGCGACGGGTGTATCGACGGGTGACGTTGGACTTCGCTGACATGGATTCCCTCTCCTGCATGAATCGCTCGATGTGCCACTGTGCTGCCGTAGGGGCGAATTCGGTAACGATCTCGTCCGGCCGCCCGCAGGGCGGCATCCGGTGGGGCCCCTCTACGTCGCGTTCCGACCGACGTCAGCCTCCTTTCCCCCATCTTCAGCTTCCGGTGGATAGACGCGAATCTCGACGACGCGCGCGGTGGCGGCGCCGTTGGTCGCGGTGATGGTCAGCGTGAGCGCATCGACGCCGGAAATCTCCGCGTCATGCACGCGACGGCGCTGGTGGTTGCCGGTCACCTCGGCGACGGACCGCTCCGCACCGCCCGCGCAGGCAGCGATGCGATAGTCGCGCGCCAGGCAGAGGAATGGTCCCTCCCACACCCAGCCACTCAGTTGGGAATCAAACGTCACCTCGACGCGACCGATGTCGACCGGCTGCTCCCAGCGCAGCGTCACCGACTGCGGCAGCGCCGCGGCCGGGTCGGACACCCAGAGGTTGGTCGCCTGCTCGGGCCGGGTGACGCCGGAAACGATGTTGTCGGGACCGTACGGCGTGCTGACGGGGTCGCTCGCGACGACGAGCGAGCCGTGAATCCAGCGCCAGTAGCCCAGCTCGGCATCCCAGATGCCCGCCTGGGTGCCCGGCGGCTCCTGCGTCGAGATCGCCCACGACACCCCCTCGACCGGCTCCAGCACGACCACGACGGGTCGATTCGGCTCGCACGCCAGCGGCGATTCCGGCCGGAACGCGACCATCGATGTCCCCGGCGCGACCGTCGCCTCCAGCGTCGCCAGCGTCTCGCCGCCCGGGTCGAGCGGTCCGAAATCGCGCAACTGCCGCGCCTGGCGGATCTGCGCGCGAACCGTGACCGGCGCATCGGTGTCGGAGACGAGCCGCACGGAGACGGCGTCGAGCCGGTCGCCGCTCATCACCATCGCCTGCCCCACCAGCCGGTCGAGCGGGATCGCGCGATCCTCACCGCCGGTGCCGTGACCGATGCCCTTGTGCTCGGGCACGCTGAGACCGGCCTCCTCCCACCGCATCTCCGGGTCGATCCGCAGCGCCGCCTCGCTGGTTGCGGTGATGGTGACATCGTCGCGCCGGGCGAGGTCGCAGCCGTCGGCGCTGGGCCGCAGCGGCAGGTAGAGCCCCTCGCGCAGCAGCTGCTCCTGCAGGGCCGCGATGCCGGGCGCGTCGTTGGCAAGCTCCCGTGGCGTCTGCCCGCTCGCCAGCGCCAGCGCGGCAGCGTTGCCGGCCGCCTCGCCGATCACGGCGCAGGTCTTCATCACGCGGGTGGTGCCGTGGGCGACATGCGTCGTGCTGATGTCGCGCCCGGCCAGGAAGAGGTTGCTGACCGTGCGGCTGTACAGCGCCCGCAGCGGAATGCCGTAGAGACCGGGCAGCGGGGGCTGCGTGCAGGGCTTGTCGGAGGAATAGACGCCGTCCGGCGCGTGCAGGTCGATCGGCCAGCCGCCGTGGGTGACGACGTCGGCCGGCACGCCGTCCAGCCCGAGCATGACATCGCCCTCGGTCATGATGTGGTCGCCCTCGAAGCGGCGGCTCTCGCGCTTGCCGGGCAGGTGCCCGACCCAGTCGAGCGTCCACGTCGCCGCGCGCTCGCGCACACCAGGCACGGTGCAGTGGTTCTTGATGTGATCCCACACGCCGAAGACGGCGCGGTGGAGCTCCTTGCGAATCTCCTCGTTGTCGGTGATCGTGTCGACGGTGCCGCCCCACTCGATCCACCAGTAGCCCGCCTCGAAATTCTCGTGCGTGCGGTAGGGCAGCGACTCCTCGTCGGGAAAGATGTGCGCCCACTCGGGCGGCACGAACGGCACCGGCCGGCCGACGTCGCGCGCGGCGAACATGATCGGCGAGCCGAGCACGATATCGTCCGCTTCCTCCGGTGCCCACGACTCGTTGAACTCCGATCGCGCCTCGCGGCCGTAGCGGTACGGCGCGCCGGCCTGCATCGCCACGAAGCCGTCGCCGGTGGCGTCCACCAGCATGTCGCACGCGATGCGAAAGACCTTCTCGGTGCCCTGCTGGACGGCCAGGATGGCGTCGATCCGCCGCTCATACCCCCCGTCCGCGATCTCCGAGGTAGACACGCCGATCACGCGGGTATTCAGCAACAGCTCCAGGGTCGGCTCGACCTCGGCCATCTCCCCGAGCACCACATCCCAGAAGGGGTAGTGGTTGCCGTTGAACTGGCGCAGGCCGTAGCTGCGGGCACGCACCTCGAGGAAGAGCTCCTCGATGATGCCGGTTTCGCGGGCATCGCGGTGGTAGCCACTCATCGACGCGCCGACCGGCCCGACCCGAATCTCGCTGCTGCTGTTGCCGCCGAGCACCGGCCGCTCCTGGATCAGCGCGACCGAGACACCCCGGCGGGCGGCGGCGATGGCGGCGCAGGCGCCCGCCAGGCCGCCCCCGACGACGACGAGACCGAATTTCCGCTCGTCCGTAACAGCGATTCCGGTGCGTTCCATCTGATCGATTCTCCTCAGGCAACGGCCGCGCCGGCGACGCGACCTGGGCGGGCGCTTGACTCCCGCACGATGAGCTCGACCGGCAGCAGGGCGCGAGACGCGTGGTCCTCCTGACCGGCAATGATCCGCATCAGCAATTCAGCGGCGGCGATACCCCACGCGTAGCGATCGACCCGGATCGACGTCATCGGCGGGTCGGCGAAGGCGGCGTCATCGTCGTGAAACCCGACGAGGGAGACATCGCCGGGAATCGCCAGCTCCAGCTCCCGGCACACGCGGTAGCCGGCTCGCGCCATCGCATCGGTCGCGAACAGCACGGCGGTCGGCCGGTCCGGCAGCGTCAGGACCTGCCGGGACAATGCCTCCGCCGCGTCATCGGTAAAGCCTCCCCGCTCGTCACGCGCCACCAGCAGGGCGGGATCGAACGGCACGCTCGCGTCGGCCAGCGCCGTCAGGTAGCCGGCCTTCTTCTCGCGCGAGGTGTAGGTCGTGCCCGGCCCGTTGACGAGCGCGATGCGCCGGTGACCCAGCTCGACCAGGTGGCGCGTCGCCTGGTACATCCCGTCGAAGCTGTCCGTCGCGACGCTCGAGATGGCGACGCCCGGCAGGTGGCCGCCGATCAGCACGATCGGCTTGCCGTGTGCCCGGATCGCATCGATCACCTCGTCATCGACTTCGCCGCCGCTCATGATCACGCCGGATACGCGCTCGAAGAACGGCGCCGATTCCGAACTGCCGAGCAGGTGCGACTGCTGCCAGGGATAGGGCACGGCGTCATGGCGACGACAGGCGACCTCGACCCCGCCCAGCACCTGCTCCAGCACCGACTCGTGGTTGTGGTCCTGCAGGCCGTGATAGGAGTGGCTGTGGGTGACGCCGATCATCAGCGGCGCCCTGACGCCATCGGGCTCATCGGCGTGGCGAGTGGCCAGCTCCTGCGCCGCTCGCCGCACTGCCTCGCGCGTCAGGCGGCTGACGCGGGGGTTGTCGTTGAGCGCCCGGGACACCGTCGAGACGGCGATGCCGAGATGATCCGCGATATCGCGCTGTGTGACGCCCTCGGGTAATGCCATGCCGCAACAAGTCTGCTGTCAACGCCGAATGCAATCCAGCATACGCATCAACATGGCAAATTGCAACAGGCGATTTGCACAAATTTTGCCGGAGGGCACGATTACGACTCCCCAAAGCCACCGTCCTCGTGCATGATGACGCGAGCAGACTCGCGCCTCGCCAGGAGTCCCTGTGACCATGACCGAGCCCCACCGGATCGAAGCGATCGAAGCGTTCGTGATCGTCGGCGACAAGGACTACGCCGGCGGCGCCGGGCTCAGGCCGCCCGGGCAGGTTCCCGCCACCAACCGGGCGCTGGGCGAGGTCGGCGACCTCCACATCTGCGCCTACCCACCCCAGGCGCAAAGCTGCCTCGTCAAGATCACCGCCAGCGACGGCACCGTCGGCTGGGGCGAGGGTCACGCCCCGCTCGGACCCCGCGCCACCAAGGCCGTCGTCGAGGACGTGCTGGCGCCGCTGCTGATCGGTCTCGACCCGCTCGCGATCGAGCTCCACTGGGAGCGCATGTACGGCTCGATGCGCCTGCGCGGTCACGCCTCCGGCTACCAGCTCGAAGCGATGGCCGGCGTCGACATCGCCCTCTGGGACCTCGCCGGCAAGCTCCTCGGCCAGCCCGTCTACCGCCTGCTCGGCGGACCCTTCCGCACCGAGCTGCCCTGCTACGCCTCCGGCCTGCCCGGCGAAACGATCGACGAGCGCATCGCCACGGCGGAGCGTTTCATCGCCGAGGGCTACACCGCGATCAAGCTCTCCGTCGGGCGCGGCAACATCGAAACCGACCTCGCCGGGGTCGCCGCCGTCGCCGAGGCGATCACCGGCCGCGCCGACCTGCTCGTCGACGCCCACGGCGCCTGGACCGCCGAGCAGGCGATTCCGGCGGCGCGACGGCTCGAAGCGATGGGCGTCACCTGGCTGGAGGACCCGATCCCGCCAGAAGCGCTCGATGGCTACGCCGATCTCGCCGCCGCGGTCGACATGCCGATCGCCGCCGGCGAGACCGACTGCACCCGCTGGCAAATCCACGAGCGGCTGAGCCGCAAGGCGGTGGATGTGCTGCTGCCCGACATCTGCCGCGCCGGCGGCATCAGCGAGGGCCGCCGCATCGCTACCGTCGCCAGCCTGCACAACACGAAGTGGGCGGCACACGTCAGCATGGGCACGTCGGTCCACGTCGCGGCGGCCGCGCACCTCGCGGCGGCGAGCGCGAACTTCCTCGTCTTCGAATTCTCCAGCACGCCGAACCCGATCGGCGATGTGCTGCTGACCGCGCCCCTGCATCCGGAGGGCGGCATCCTGACCGTCCCGGACGGCCCCGGCCTCGGCATCGAATTCAACGAGGAGCGCCTGATGGCGCACATCGTTGACGCGGCGTGATGCTTCGATGCAGATGCCGAACAGCGCCGCCCAGTTCAACGTCACTCCGAGCTTGCCGAGGAGTCCCCGCGCGAAGCGCTCGGCAGCTCTGCTGCCGCTGCGAGGATGGAACCAACATGCGCTCTCTGAGACCGGCGTCGATGCAGCACCTTCGGTGCTGAGCGCTTCGCGCGGGGACTCTTCGCTCCGCTCAGAGTGACGGCATCTCATGACATCGATTGATGCAACACTCGTTCCATGATGCGGAGGCGACCATGGAGATAACCCGCCCACCATCACAGGAGACACACCCATGACTACCGATCGATTTCGCGGCGTCTTCGCGATCCCGCCGACCCCGTTCGACGACGCCGGCAACCTCGACGAGACGTCCCTGCGCCGCTGCGTCGATTTCTGCGTCGCCGCCGGCGCCCACGGCATCGTCACCCCCGTCAACGCCAGCGAGGCGATCGCCCTGACCGACGCCGAGCGGCTGCGCGTGGCCGAGATCGCGGTCGAGCAGGCCACCGGCCGCGTGCCGGTGATCATCGGCGTCTCCGGCGTCGGCACGGCCGCCTCGGAGCTCTGCAGCCGCCACGCCGCCGAGACCGGCGCCGACGCGGTGATGGCGATGCCGCCCTACGTCAGGCACCCGCCCGCCGGCGAGATATTCGACTTCTACGCCGCCGTCGCTCGCGCGGCCGATCCGCTGGCGGTCTGGGTGCAGGATTACGTCGGCCCGGTCGGCACGCCGATGGCGACCGCGCTGCTCGCGAAACTTCTGGC
>JAEVYR010000265.1 GCA_023392645.1 Chloroflexota bacterium
CGGATCCGTGGGCGAGTGTGGCGATTCAGGAGTGTGACGTGACCGACGACCAGAAGAAGGATCAGCCTCAGGAACAGAAGCAGCCGGAGCCGGTGCCCGAACCGGTGGTGCGATCGCACACGATCACCGTCGGCGGCGAGGCCCTGTCCTACACCTCAACCGCCGGGCTGATGCCGATCCACAACGACAAGGGCGAGGAGCAGGCGCGACTCTACTTCACCGCCTACACGCTCGACGGCGACCATAGCCCCGGCGAGCGCCCGCTAACCATCGCCTACAACGGTGGGCCGGGCTCGGCGTCGGTCTGGCTCCACCTGGGTGGACTCGGCCCGAAGCGGGTCGAGATGCTGGACGACGGCGGGATGCCGCAGCCGCCCTTCTCGCTGGTCGACAACGAATTCACCTGGCTGACCGCGACCGACATCGTCTTCGTCGATCCGGTCGACACCGGCTACAGCCGCGCCACCAGCGAGGAATCGGCAAAGAAGGCGAAGGGCGTCGAAGGCGATCTCGAGTCGGTCGGCGAGTTCATCCGGCTCTACCTGACGCGATACGGGCGGTGGATGTCGCCGCTGTTCCTCTCCGGCGAGAGCTACGGCACCTTCCGCTCGGCGGGGCTGGCCGGGCTGCTGATCGAGCAGGGCATCGCCTTCAACGGCATCATCCTGATCAGCTCGATTCTCAACATGCAGACGGCGCGGTTCGCGCTTGGCAACGACCTGCCCTACCAGCTCTTCTTCCCGACCTACGCCGCGACCGCGTGGTACCACCAGCGCGTCGCGGAGGACCTGCAGGTCCTTTCCGTGCGCGAGTTCCTCGATCGGGTCGAGGCGTGGGTCGAAGAGGAGTACGTCGGCGCGCTCTCGCTCGGCAACCGGCTCGACGACGCGCGGCGGAACCGGGTGCTCGACGCGATGGCGCGCTTCACCGGGCTGTCACGGGAGTGGCTCGATCAGACCGACCTGCGCATCGAGATCATGCAGTTCTGCAAGCAGCTCCTGCGGGACGAGCGACGCACCGTCGGCCGGCTCGACAGCCGCTTCAGCGGCTACGACCGCTCCGGCGTCGCCGACCGGCCCGATTACGACCCGAGCATGAACGCGATTCGGCCGCCGTTCACGACCGCGCTCAACCACTACCTGCGCGAGGAAATCGGATACGAGTCGGATGTCGAGTATCACATCCTGCGCGGCCTCGACTGGGACTGGGGCGATGGAGCGCGAGGATACGCCGACACCAGTGACGCGCTGCGCGCCGCGTTCGCGAAAAATCCGTACATGAAGCTCTTCGTCGCGTCGGGCTACTACGATCTCGCCACGCCGTACTACGCGACGGAGTACACGCTCAGCCACATGGCGCTCGACCCGAATGTGGCTGACAACATCCGGATCGAGGAGTACCCGGTCGGCCACATGGTCTATCTGGAGAAGGCGTCGCTGGAGAAGCTCCGCGACGACGTCGTCTCGTTCATTTCGGATGCCGTGAGGCGTTAGCAGGGGACGTCTTGCTGGCACTCGGCCAACGTACCCCCTGCCAACGTTGCATGCCGGCAAGGGCATCTCGATGGTCGCTCGCGGGCACGCCCTCCATGGGCGGGCTCGTGCGATCACGTCCACGCTGATCGCCCGGGCAGGGTCCAGCGCGAATCGTTCGCATCGAACCAGCCCGGGCCCACCAGATGTGGCCGCCGCGCACGCCTCAGGAGGGCAGCGCATGTACTTCCAGCATTCGCCCGACATTTGGACGGACTTCCCGGAGCTGGCGGCCGGCGTGATGGCTGTCGACGGTATCGACGCCGAGGCCGATGTCGACGCGCGGGTGCGGCACTACCTCGGCGTCGCCCGCGAGCGACTTGGGGACGAGCCGGAGTCGGCGCTGCCCGAGATCCAGGCGTGGCGCCGGACCTTTTCCCGCATGGGCCTGAAGCCGACGCAGTACCGCTGTGCCTCGGAAGCGCTGCTGCGGCGCTTCCGCAAGGAGGGCGAGCTGCCGCGCGTGAATCCGCTGGTCGACGTCTGCAACGCCGTCTCGCTCGCGTTCGCGATCCCGGTCGCCGCGATCGACGTGGCGCGAATCGAGGACGGCATAGTAGTCCGCCGGGCAACCGGCGACGAGCGCTACCAGACCTTCGGTGGCGAGATCGAGCACTCGGAGCCCGGCGAGGTCATCTTCGCCGACGCCGCCGGGCAGGCGCACGCGCGTCGGTGGACCAACCGCCAGAGCGGCCTCTCGGCGGTCAGTCGAGCCACCGGGCGCGTCCTGATCGTCAGCGAGGCAATGCACGACACGGCCACCGCGGATGTCGCTCGCCTGATCGAAACGCTGTCCGGCGAGCTCCGCGACGTCTGGTCAGTCGCGCCCCGAACGGCGATACTGACGCCGCAGGATCGACGGTTCGAGTACGAGACGGCGACCGCCTGACCCGACGCCGTAGTGCCGCCCCTGTGGGGGCCGTTTGTCGCCGGGCGGCACGACGGGTGGATTGAGAGGAAGCGCCGTGGATGCGCGGGTCGAAACCGAACCACGTGAATGGTGGGAACGGCTGGGGTCGCTGCCGGTCGCGGCGGCGGTGCTGGTCGGCCTGAACGGGCTCTACATGGCGCTGGTCGCTTTCGGGAACATCACCGACTTCGGCACCAACCAGGCGTTCGTCCAGCACGTGCTGGCGATGGACACCACCAACTTCGGCGCCGAGCCGGGCACGAACCTCGACCCCGACGTGATGTGGCGCGCGATCGAGCGCGAATGGCTTCAGGACGCCGCCTACGTCGCGATCATCATCTGGGAAACGGTGACGGCGCTCGTCCTGCTCGGATCGCTGGGCTTCTGGCTCCGGGATGGCGACACCGGCTACCGCCGCGCGCGGGCGCTGTCGACGATCGGCCTGCTGATGCTGGCGCTGCTGTTCATGGGCGGGTTCATCGCCATCGGTGGTGAGTGGTTCCAGATGTGGAAATCGAGCGCCTGGAACGGGCTCGACCCCGCCTTCCGCAATGCCGTACTCGCCCTCGCGGCGCTCATCCTCGTGCACCTGCCCTCGCCGCGTTGGCGCCCTCATTCTTGAACCCCTCGACCATCGCAAACCTGATCGCGGATCGTTGATTCGGGCATCTTGACAATCTCCGTGCCCTGAATTGCGGACGGGTCGTGTATCCTGATGGTGGGACTACATCACAGGACGCGGCCAAACGGCCGATGCTGGGGGATGGGCATACTGGATCGCAGGCGACTATCGTGTCGCGATTCATCCCCGTGGGAGGACACAATGTATCGATTGACACGGCGAACCGCGTTGGGGGCGATTCCGTCCGTGGCCGCGCTCGCATGGGCGTCGGAGGCGATGGCGCGGCAGGGTGGCGGCACGCCGATGGCGTCGCCGGCGGCCGGCGGCGATGAGGTCGAGCGGGGCTTGACCCCTGTGGCCGGATTCGAAAATCCCGAGCTCGATTTCCAGCTCATCCGCTCGCTGGGCGCGGATGTCTATGGCGGGGGAGCGGCCGGCGAGCTGTTCTTTGCGAGAACGGCGATCGGCGAGGACCCGTACGCGTGGCCGCCGGCCTTCGACGGGATCGCCCAGTCGGCGCAGGACGCCGGGACCGAGGCGGACGACGCCGGCCGCGCCGCCACGGCGCGGCAGCACTACCTCCGGGCATCGAACTACTGGCGGGCGGCGGAGTACTTCAGCGATCCGTACAGTGACGACCGCCTGCCGCGCGGCATGGCGTCGCGAGAAGTGTTCCAGCGCGCGATCCCATACCTTCGTCATCAGGTCGAGCCGGTGCGGATCCCGTTCGAGGATGTCGAGCTGCCCGGGTATTTCATGACGCCGGCGACCGATGCCAACGGTGTCACCCTCGTGGTGATCAGCGGATTTGACGGGACCAACGAGGAACTGTGGTTCGAGACGGCGCTCGAAGGGCTCGATCGCGGCTACACCGTCCTGGTGGCGGCCGGGCCGGGACAGGTCGACGCCATGCGCGACTATCCTGACCTGATTTTCCGGCCCGACTACGAGAAGCCGATCGGGGCGATGCTGGACTTCGCTCTGGCTCGGCCGAACGTCGATCCCGAGCGCCTGGCGTTCTACGGCATCAGCCTGGGCGGGCATTTCGCGATCCGCGGCGCGGAGCACGATGACCGCATCAAGGCCCTGATCGTCAACTCACCGATCCCAAACCTGTTCGCCTACATGATGGGGTTCGTGGGCGGCGGTGGCGAGGACGGCGGTGAGGGCGACGGTCCGCCGGATGTCACGCTGGACGAGATCGACTATATCCCCGACGAGTACATGCCCCGCACACAGAAGCTCTCCCTCAAGTCGGCGTTCAAGCGCTACGGTGTCGACAGCCTCTCCGGCTGGATCGCCGTTCTGCAGGAATTCGACGCGACCGACGCGCTCGGCGACATCGCCTGCCCCAGCCTGGCGATGGTGGGCGAGGGCGAAGGCGGCGTGTCGCGGCAGCAAAGTCAGCTCTTCGTCGACAAGGTGAGCGGTCCGGTGACGGAGCGCGTGTTCCTCCAGAGCGAAGGCGCGGAGATGCACTGCCAGTTCGGCAATCTGCAGCTCTCCAACGCCGTGATCTATGACTGGCTGTCGGACACGCTGGGATAAGCCTCGATCCGCCCGCGCCGTGTCACCTCGCGGCGCGGGCGGCCGTTCCGCAGGGTGCGATCGGGTCTCAGCCGCAACGTCATGCACGCCCCGCCCCGTGAGCGAGGGCTGAAGGGATGTCAGCCATGCATCGTGTCGTTCGCATCGTGCTCTTCGCCCTCATCGCGCTCTCCGGCATGGTCGCCACGGCGGCGGCCCAGCCGGAGGCCTCACCCGCGCCCGAGCCCGCGTCACCGGTTGCGGTCGCTACACCGGTTGGTGGCGGTCAGCAGGCGGCCTGGCTGGAGCTCGGACCGGACAACACCATCATCGCCCGGGCCATCGTCGACGGCTCGTGCCCGCAGCTCACGCTCGACGAGGACGTCTACTCGATGGATGTCCGCGCCGAGCCGGGGGACGATCACCCGGTGACCGTCTGCGAGGCGTTCGTGCCGCCGGCCACGGAGCGCGCCCTCATCGGCGAGACGCCGTTGCAGATGCCGGTGGCCGATCCCCGGCGCATCCTCGTGATAGGTGACACCGGCTGCCGGCTCAAGGAAGGCGACCCGATCCAGGCCTGCAACGACCCGGCGGCGTGGCCGTTCGCCGAGGTCGCCGCGCGGGGCGCCGATTGGCGGCCCGACCTGATCATCCACGTCGGCGACTACCACTATCGCGAGACGGCGTGTCCGGATGGGAATGCCGGCTGCGCCGGCAGCCCGTGGGGTGACACGTGGGCGGCCTGGCAGGCGGATTTCTTCGGGCCGGCGGCGCCGCTGCTGAGCGCCGCGCCGTGGGTATTCGTGCGCGGCAACCACGAGGACTGCGCCCGCGCGGGGGAAGGGTGGTTCCGGTACCTCGACCCGCGCCCGGCACCTGCGACCTGTCAAGACATCACTGACCCGTACGCCGTCGACATCGGCGATGTCCGGGCGGTGGTGCTCGATGCCGCGGCGGCCGGCGACACGAGCTCGGATGCCGCCACGACCGACGCCTACCGGCAGCAGCTTGCCGAGGTCGAGCGTCTCGCTGGCGACGGCCCCGCCTGGCTGCTGACGCACCGGCCGTTCTGGTCGCTGGCCGGCGACGAAGGCGGCTACATGGAGTGGACGACGGCAACCTACACCGACGCCGGCTGGCTCCAGCCGCCGGCCGCGTTCGAGATGGTGATCGCCGGGCACATCCACATGGGGCAGGTCCTGACGTTCACGGAGGCATCGGGACGGCCGTTCGAGCTGATCGTCGGCAACTCCGGCACGAGCGTCGAGTTCGAAACGGCGACCCTCACCGGCGCGGATGTCGGCGACGACACGCTGGCGGAGGGCTGGCGCTTTGCGGAGTATGGCTTCGGCGGGCTGGAGCGGGTCGACACCGGCTGGGTGGTGACGATGCCGATGCTCGATGGCACCGTGCCGGTCAGTTGCCTGGTCACGGCCAGGGCCGCTGTCTGCGTGCCGTAGGGAAGCCGCTGCGTTCAAGCTGTGGCCGTTGCTGACGTGCAGGACGTGTCGGACAATCGTGAAATGACAGCGTAGGTTGGTGGCGGGTGTCGCGGGACGACGCCCACGATACCCTGCCCGTCCACCGAGGCGGGCCTACCGGGGTGGAGGCTGCTCGACAGGCCGGCACCGCGGTCCTACGTGTTCTGCTGCGCCTGCGCTTCGTAATGGGCGATCGTCTCCTCCCGGAGACCGATCAGCCCGTCGGACATCTCGACGCGATAGGGCTCATCGGGCGTGAGCGCGCGCAGGGTCTCCGGCAGCGCGTCGAGCGACGCCATCGCCCGACGCCGGATCTCCTGGACCGATTCCTCGGGCATCACCCGCTGCCCCTCGACCACGATCGGTTGCAGCAGCGGCCGGCCGCCCCGCGGCGCGGGCTCGTCGTCGATCTGGATGATGTCGTGGTCGAACCCGTCCATCCGGTAGACCTGCTTGCGGCCCGGCCAGGTGCTCTTGCCGCCGGCGAGCTTGATTCGCGAGGGGTAGTCGGGGTCGCTGTCGAACCAGACCAGCTTGTAGACCGCGCCGATCACCCCGCCGACGGTGCCGCTCGCGATCGTGCCGAGCCCGACGCCGAGATTGCCGCCGACGCCGAAGCCGTCGACCGGCGCGCCGGCGCCGAGAATCTCCTCGATCCGGTACTCGTCAATATCGCCGCTGACCAGCACGTGCACGTCGGTCAGGCCGGCGTCGTCGAGCTTCTGGCGGACCATGAAGCTGTCGGCGATGAGGTCGCCGCTGTCGAGTCGAACGGCGGTCATCCGGTGACCGGACCGCTCGCGCTCCTCCTTCGCGACCGTGATCGCGTGCGCGATGCCGGTCGGCACATCGTAGGTATCCAGGAGCAGGCTGTACTCCGGCATCGCGGCGGCGACGGCACGGAATGCCTCCAGCTCGGTCGGGTAGGCCTGCACCAGCGCGTGCGGGATCGTGCCGCTGGCGGGGATGTCGTAGGCCATCGCGCCCGCGACGAACGATGTGCTGTCGCAGCCTCCGATGTAGCCCGAGCGAGCGGCGATGTGCGGCGCGTGGGCGCGGCGGAACGCGAAATCGGCGACGCTCGCGCCGTTGGCGACCAGGCTGAGGCGGGCCGACTTGGTCGCGATCAACGTCGAGACGCCGATGGCGCGCAGCAGCCCGGATTCGAGGATGAGCGCCTCGTGGAACGGCGCTGTCACGCGCAGCAGGGGCTCGTTCGGGAAGGCGATTTCCCCCTCGGGGATCCCGGCGATATCGCCGGAGAATCGCATCTCGCTGAGGAATTGCAGGAACGCCGGCTCGTAGTGCTTGATGCGTTCGAGATAGGCCAGCTCGACGTCGGTGAAGGTGAACCGCTGGAGGTAATCCATTGCCGGCTCGAGCCCCGCCACCAGCATGAACCCGCCGGCGAAGGGGTTCGACCGCGTGTAGAGATCGAACGTGGCGGTGCCGGTGTGGTTGCCCTTCCAGGCCATATAGGCGGCGTCGATGTGATAGAGATCGACGAAGAGCGCGGTGGACTCCGGCAGGAAGAGATGATCGCCCTGATGGGTGTAGATCTCCCCCGGATCGTCCACGAAACCCTTACCGTTCCTGCTGCTCATGCGTCCCCCGGCTCCCGATGCGGAGCGATGCCTGTCGTCGCCTATACGGGTCGATCCGTGTCGATCCCTTGCGGTACCTACGAGATGGTGCTCACGATGCGGATATTGTTCGATTGCAGATAGTAGAGCCAGACGGCGTGAAAGAAATCGCCCGGATGCGCCGTGCCCGGTGCGACGTCCGGACCGTCGGGGATGTCGAACGTGTCGACGCAATCGATCGGCACGATCACCTGGAAGTCCTGGATGCCGAGCGCGTTCGCGCGCAGGCGGAGATGCATGGCCAGCGCCGTGACGCAGAGATCGGTGCAATCGCCGATCACGATCGCGGTGCGCAGGTCCATGTGCTGATCCCACCAGGCGTCGAATTCGGTTTCGACGGCGGGGTGAAGCGAGTTCTTCTCGATGATGGTGAAATGGTCGGCAAAGGGCAGCCCCGCCAGCTCGGGGATCATCTCGCTCTCGCTGGTGCCGGCGATGGCGTGCGGCGGGTAGGCGTTGAACTCCGGCGTGTCTTCGGGGTGGGTGTCCTGGCCGAAGACGAACTCGCGCACACCATACTCCCAGGCCCGTGTCACCAGCTTCACCACCGGGTCGGTGATCGCGTCGATGCGTGCCGATGCGAGCGCGCCCTCGCGCAGGAAGCCGTTGATGATGTCGGCGCCGAATATGGCCGTGGTCGCCGGGTCGGGCGCGATGTCGTCGAGCGTCGCGGCGGGGACGGTTTCGAGCCAGCGCGAAACAAACTGCGGGATATCGTTGGTGGTGGGCATGGTGCGGACTCCAGGTCGAAGGTGCCGGACGACGCCGGCGGCCCGGTGATTTGGGCTATTCTCGCATGTTGTGGGAGCGATGTGTCGCCGTCCGCTGGTTTCGGACGGCGTCGGGCTGCTACGCTCAACACGGTTCACGACGCCGACGAGGAGCGACCGCTGGGTGATATTCCCGATCATAGGCGCCAAGGATTATATCGATCAGCGGGGGTTCCTGATCCACGCCTGTCCGACCTGCAAGCGGGATCGGACATTTGCCGTGTACAACACCCGTCGCAAGCTGACGCTTTACCTGATCCCGACGGCCAGCGTGCGCACGCAGCACGTGATGGAGTGCATGACCTGCCACGGCAAGTGGGGCATCGCCGACAAGCAGTGGGAGGAGGTCGAGCCGATGCTGATGACGCAGGAGCAGCTCGCCCGCTGGATCCACGAGCGGGAATCGGCGCAGCGCGCGCCCGCGCGTCCGGTGCAGGCGGGGCCGACGCTCTACCAGGTGCTGCAGGTGGACCCGTCGGCCGATCCGGAGATCATCGAGGTCGCCTACAAGCGGCTGGCGATGAAGCACCACCCCGACATGGGGGGCGGTCCCGACGCGCAGGAACGGATGCGGCAGCTCAACGCCGCACGCGATG
>JAEVYR010000301.1 GCA_023392645.1 Chloroflexota bacterium
GAGGAGGACATCGTCGCCCTCCTGCGCGACTTCCTCGAAGCCGCCGGCTACCGCGTGCTGACCGCCCCGGACGGTCAAAGCGCCCTCGTCACGCTCGAAGACGAGCCTGTCGATTGCATCCTGCTCGACATCATGATGCCGGGTCTCTCCGGCTACGACGTGCTGCGCCGCATCCGCGAGACGAGCGACGTGCCCGTCCTCTTCCTCACCGCGAAGGACGAGGACAGCGACAAGATCCGCGGACTCGGGCTCGGCGGCGACGACTACATCGTCAAATCCGCCACCCCCGGCGAGATCGTCGCCCGCGTCAAGGCCGTGCTCCGCCGCGCCCGCCGCGACGAGCCGTCTTCCGGGACCGCGCTCGACTTCGGCCGCCTCACCATCGACCCGCGCGCCCGCGAAGTCCGCGTCGCCGGCGAGCTCGTCTCCCTCACCGCGCGCGAGTTCGACCTGCTCGAAATGCTCGCCAGCCACCCCCGCCAGGTGCTCACCCGCGACACCATCTTCGAGCGCCTGTGGGGCCCGTACGGCGACCGCCACTCGCTCACTGTCCATATCGGCCGCCTGCGCGACAAGATCGAGCGCGATCCGGCCAATCCCGACTACATCACCACCGTCTGGGGCGTCGGCTACCGCTTCGAGGGGAGTCACGCGTGAGCTCGGGGGGACCCCGCAGCCTGCCGATCCGCCGCTGGCTGGCGCTGGCGCTCGCCGCACTCTTCCTCGCGCCGATCCTGACCTTGGGCGTGATCGGCTTCATCACCTTCCGGCCCACCCACGGGCCGGTGCCGGTCGAGCAGCGGGTCGAGGAGCGCCTGGCGGACAATGCCGAGCGCTGGGGCGACCCCGCCTGGCAGGCGGAGCTCGGCGCCTGGCTGGCGGACGAAAACGTCGACGTGGTCCTGACCGACAACGGCGCCGAAATCTACCGCTCGGCCCCGGACCCGCTCGCCGGAACTGACGACGACTCCCGCCTCGCCCGGCGGCTCGACCTCCCCGGCGAGCGGACGGCGACGATCTACGCCGACCAGCGCTTCGGCCCGCCGGAGGAGCTGCGGCAGTGGTTCGTGCCGGTCGCGCTGATCACCGCGCTGGCGCTGGCGCTGACCGGCATCGCCTGGTTCCTGCGACGGTCGATCGTCGACCCGCTCACGGCCACCAGCGCGGCCGCCGCTCGCGTCGCCGCCGGCGTGATGGATATCGCGCTGCCCGACTCCCGCGTGCGCGAGGTCGCCGAGCTGAACCGGTCGTTCGTGGGGATGAGCGCCGCCCTGCGCCGCTCGCTCGGACGGCAGGCACAGATGGAACAGGACCGCCGGATGCTCATCTCCGCCCTCGTCCATGACCTGCGCACGCCCCTCTTCTCGCTGCGCGGCTCGCTGGAGGGGCTGGACACGGGTATCGCCGACACGCCGGAGAAGCGCGAGCGCTACATCGCTGTCGCCCGGGAGAAGGCCGACGCGCTGGAGGGGTTGATCTCCGACATCTTTGCCTACACCCGGCTGGAGTATCTCGACGAGGAGCCGGCGCGGACGCCGGTCGATCTCGCCGCGTTCCTGCCCCGGCTGGTCGAGGGGATGCGTCCCCGCGCCGAGACGAAGCGCATCCGGCTGACGCTCGATCCCGGTCCGGCGCGGACCATCCAGGCGGACGCGCACCTGCTGACGCGGGCGATCGAGAACCTGCTCGACAACGCGCTGCGGCACACTCCCGAGGGCGGCGCCGTGCGGGTCGGTTGGCGGATATCGGGGGATCGCGTGGAGATCGATGTCGCGGACACCGGTCCCGGCATCCCCGAGGCGGACCTGCCGCACATCTTCGATCCGCTCTACCGGGGGGAGACGTCGCGCAACCGCAAGACGGGCGGGGCGGGGCTCGGGCTGGCGATCGCGAGGCGCATCCTCGTCGCCCACGGCGGCGACCTCGCCGCCCGCAACGCCGATCGTGGTGGCGCCATCTTCACCGCGTCGCTGCCCGCCACGGCGGCTGTTATGTAGTGGTGTACGATGGATCCAGGCGCATCGGTGGACAAAACGGGAACATCGATCGCGGAGGTGCGCCATGGACGACCAATCGACCGCCACACTCCGGGTCCGGCTGCTCGGCGGATTTCGGGTGGAGCGCGACGGACAGCCCGTGCCCGACGGTGCCTGGCAGCGCCGCCCCGCGCGCACGCTCGTCAAGCTGCTCGCGACCTGCCCGGGCCACCGACTGCACCGCGAGCAGGTTGAGAATCTGCTCTGGCCCGACGCCGAGCCCGGCACGGCCGCGGCACCGCTGCGCAAGGCGCTGCACTACGCGCGCCACGCGCTGGAGCCCGATCTCGCGCCGCGTCAGGCGTCAGCCACGCTGCGCCTGGCGGACGACATGCTCTCGCTGGAGGCGGTCGATGTCGACGCCGATGGGTTCGAGTCCGCCGCCACGGCCGCCCTTGCCGCCGGCTCGCTGGACGCCCTGCGCGACGCCGCTGACCGCTACGATGGCGAGCTGCTGCCTGAAGATCGCTACGCCGACTGGGCCGCGGCCCGCCGCGAGACGCTGGCCCGCCTTCATTGCGATCTCCTGCTCGCGATGGCGACCATCCACGAGCGGCGGGGCGAGCGCCAACCCGCCGCCGAGCTGCTTCGGCGGCTCCTGCGCGATGACCCCGCGCGGGAGGACATCCACCGCCGGCTGATGACGCTGGCCGCCACCAGCGGCAACCGTCACGACGCCCTGCTCCAGTACCAGCAATGTCGCGCGACGCTGCGGGACGAGCTCGAAACCGAGCCCGCACCAGAGACCGAGCGCCTGTATCACGACATCCTTTCCGGCAACGTCGCCACCGTCCCGTCGGCACGCACGCCGTTGCCCGCGGTCGCTCGGCGACAGGTCGAGCGGCCGCTCGCCGGTCGTCGAGTCGTGCTCGCGCGCCTCACTGCCGCGCTGGACCGTGCGGAGCATGGCGAGGGCGCCGCCATCCTGGTGCTCGGCGAGCTCGGGATCGGCAAGAGCCGGCTGCTCGCGGAGATCGCGCTGACGGCCCACCGGCGCGACATGGTCGTGCTGTGAGGGACCGCCTGGGAGCAGGAGGACCGGCTGCCCTACGGCCCGATCGCGGAGGCGCTGGGCGCGTTCATCGCCACCCAACCCGCTGAGACGCGCCAGCGCCTCGCCGGCCGTCACCCGGAGCTTGCCACGCTCGTGCCCGCGCTGGGGCTGGCGCCGCCACCAGCGCCGGTTCCCGGCGACCAGCGTCCCCGCCTCTTCGCCGCGGTCACCCGCCTGCTCGCGACCCTCGCCACAAGCCAGCCGTTGGTGCTGGTGCTGGAGGACCTGCACGTCGCCGACACCTCCACGCTGCAATTGCTGCACCACCTCGCCCGCTCCGCGCCGAGTCATCGCTGGCTGATCGCCGCGACCCTGCGCGACGACATCGACATGAGCAGCGAGGCGCAGCGGCTCGCCACCGGCACCGGCGCCGACGACCCCTTCGCGCGCATCGCCCTGACGCGGCTGCCCCCCGAGGATGGCGGCGCCCTCCTCGCCGGACTGCTCGGCGATGACGGGCCAATCGCGCCCGAGCTCCGCGCTGCCATCGCCGACCGCGCCATGGGCAACCCCTTCGTCGCCACCGAAACGATGCGGGCGCTGATCGACCGCGGCGCGGTGTCACGTTCGGATCGCGGCTGGACCCTCGCCGACCCCGCCTCCCTGCCCGTGCCCCGCCAGCTGCGCGCGCTTGTCGAGGAGCGAATCGGTCGCATCGGCGACGATGCCGGCCGCATCTTGACGCTGGTGGCCACGGCGGGCTCCGGCTGCACATTTTCGCTGCTGCGCGACGCCAGCGACCTCGACGAGCCTGCCCTGCTCGACGCGCTCGACACGGTCATCGCCGCCCGCGTGCTGGAAGAGCGCGACGACGGCTACGCCTTCGCCCACCCGATCTACCGCCCGGCACTGGTCGAGCGGCTGACCCGGCCGCGCCGCGCCAGCCTGCACGCCGCGCTCGCCCGCGCGCTGGCCGCCATGGCTCCGACCGACCCGGCCGCGATCGAGGCGCTGGCGCATCACTGGATCTCGGCCGGCGAGCCGCCGCGGGCGCTCCCGTGGCTGATCGAGGCGGCCGACCACGCCGCCAGCGTCTACGCCAACACCGACGCGATCCACCGCCTGCAGCGCGCCCGGGATATCCTGGACGCGCCCACCACTCCGGCGGAGATCGTGCGGCGGCATCGCGCCGGGGTGCTGCGGCGGCTGGCCGAGCTGTACGCGCTCACCGGCAACAGCCTGCTCGCGCACGATGCCTGCCTGACCGCGCTGGCGATGCCGAGCCTGCCGCCGCTCCTGGTTGCGACGCTCCACCGCCTGGCCGCGACCCAGTCGCTGGCGATGAATGACATCCACGATGCCGAGCAACACATCGCGCGGGCGACGCCGCTGCTGGTCGGGTCGTCGCCGGAGACCGAGCGTGAGCGCCTGCGGCTCATCCTCCTCACCGCCCAGTCGCACTTCCTCGCCGAGCGCTTCACCGAGGCGCTCGGCGCCGCCGAAACCGGCGTCGAGCTGGCCACCCAGGTCGGCTCGAAGCCAGACCAGGCCCAGGCACTGGAGATCGCGTCGATGGCCTGCCTGCCGCTCGGTCGCTGGAACGAGGGCATGCGCTACGAGCACCGCCACGCCGGCCTCGTCGACGTCAACCGGTTCGTGCGCGACATCGCCGACGTGCATTTCTGCTTCGCCGAGTACCACACCTACGCTCGCCGGGACGCCGACACCGCTCGCGTCTTCGAGCGGGCGATCGGCGAGGCGACCAAGGTCGATGCCCCGCGCTCGCTGGCGCTGTGCCACTACTACCTCGGCGTGACGGCCTACTTCCACGGGCGCTTCGCCGAGGCGCTGACGCGCGAGGACGACGCGATCACCCACTATCGCCGAGCCGGATCGACGATCGGCGAGGCCATCGCCCGGCAGATCCGCGGGGTGAGCCTGACGGCGCTCGGCCGGCTCGATGATGGCCGCGACGAGCTGGAACGCGGCCTGGCGCTCGCCGATGACGGGGCCCTGCGGTCACACGCGCGGGTTCGCCTGTATGCGGCACTGTGCCGCAACCGGATCGACGCCAACGACGCCGAGGGCGCGCGCCGGTACGCGGACGCCGGGCTGGCCCTGACCGAGGAGCCAAGCACCTGCATCTGCTACGCCTCGTTCCTGCCCGGCGCGACGGTCGCCTACGCCATCACTGGCGACCTGGAGCGCGCCCCGGCGCTGGGCGCCCGCGCCATGGAGGCCGGGCGGGCGTTCGAGAGCCCCGCGTTCATCTGCATGGCGCAGCAGGCCAACGGCGTGGTGCATGCGCTGGCGCGGGAGTGGGAGCCGGCGCTGGAGGCGCTGGGCGAGGCTCGTACCCTCGCGGAAACGTACGGTTTGCCCTACGAGATCGCGCGCACGCTGCTGGTACGGGCATTCGTCCACATCCAGCGGCGGGAGCGAGGCGATCTCCCGGCGGCGACGGGGCTGATGACGGAAGCATCCGCCCGGCTGCTCCGCCTCGGCGTGCGCACGAGCGTCGCCCAGATATCGTCCTCGATGGGCTTCCTCCGCGCCCACGCCACCCGCTGAGCGGATGCCCCACCGCCCGTTGCGCGCGATGGGCAAGCATCGCCATCCCGACACTACCTCCGGAAT
>JAEVYR010000304.1 GCA_023392645.1 Chloroflexota bacterium
CCCGGCGCGGGCCGACCACATTTCCGATCACATCGGTCGGAGATATATTCACTCTGCGCTTCTTATCGAATAAAGTCAATAGGTTGTTTGGTAAATTCGCGTGATCGTGCATCGCCGTCGACGATCCACGACCGCTGTGTGTAGCACGAGATACCTCGCGTGGCGATGATCCTGGTCGCGCCGCGGTTGGGAAACGAACGCGCGCCGTCACCCAACGCTGTGGGAGCCCGCATCGCGTTTGACATCGGGATGCGGGTTGAGTACCATGGTCGCATTCCCGTGGGAGCGCTCCCACCCAAGATCAGGGTCCACTGGCGTCGGCCGCTCCCCGGAGCCGTCGCGCGCGCCGCCTACCTTTGGGGGAGGAGGAGCCGATGAATCTGGAAGACATCGCTCGCCTGGCCGGCGTCTCCCGGTCGACCGTCTCCCGCGTCGTCAACAACGATCCGCGCGTCAGCGAAGCCGTCCGCGCCCGCGTCAAGGCCGTGATCGCCGAATACAACTACCACCCCAACGCGGCCGCCCGCAGCCTCGCCTCTCGCCGCACGCGCGTCGTCGGCCTGCTCATCCCCGGCATGGCCTCGCAAATCTTCAGCGATCCCTGGTTTCCGGTGATGATCCAGGGCTGCATGGACGGTTGCCAGGAGCAGGACCTCAGCCTGATGCTGCTGATGGAGTCGGAGACCGACCCCGACGCCGCCAACCGCTTGATCGAGCGGATGCTCAGCGGCCGCCATCTGGACGGCGTGGTCGTCGCCACCAGCCTGATCAATCCGGTCGGCGCTCGACTGCTGGAGGAACGCAGCGTCCCTCACGTCGTGATCGGCCGAACCGAAAACCCCGAAATTTCCTGGGTCGATATCGACAATCATCGCGCCGCGTACGCCGCCACCGCCCACCTGCTGGGCCACGGCCGGCGGCGCGCCGCGATGCTCGCCGGCCCCGCCTCGCTCCGCGCGTCGCTCGACCGCATCGCCGGCTTCGAACAGGCCGCCGCCGAAGCGGGCGTGCCGGCCACCGTACACGATGCGGAGTTCGACCAGCGCGTCGCCTACGATCGCGCGCTCGAATTACTCTCCGGCCCCGATCCGCCCGACGCCATCTTTTGCGCCAGCGACGTGATGGCGGTCGGTGTCGTCCAGGCCGCGAGGCGGCTGCACATCGCCGTCCCCGAAGCGCTGGGCATCGTCGGCTTCGACGATATCCACCCTACCCGCATGGCGGCGCTCGGCATCACCAGCATGCGCCAGCCCGCCCGCGAGCTTGGGCACCGCGCGATCGAGATTCTGGGCAAGCGCATCGAGCGTCCCGCCGACCCGCCGATCCACATCGAGCTGCCAACCGAGTTGAGCATTCGCGCGTCTTGTGGCTGCCTCCACGCCGGCGGATTGGCTGGCGCGGAGGACGGTGAGAGAAAGGAGGGTGCGATCGCCTCGTCAACCGACCGATAACCGGAGCCAACCGGCTCCTCCGTCACCGCGTGTGCACGACCGTATCTTGAGGAGGACTCACCATGTCGAACACCCCGTACGAGCGACTCGCCCGCGATTTCCGCGAGGGTCGCATCGATCGTCGCGACCTGTTCAAGCGCGCTTCGGCGATCGGTCTTTCCGCGTCAGGCATCGGCATGCTGCTGGCGACCGGCCAGATCCCGGCCGCGCTCGCTGCCCAGGAAGCCTCTCCGGCCGCCGGCGGTGGTGCCGTGTCGGATCAGTTGCTCGTCGCCTCCGACGAGCAGACCTCGACCTGGACGCGCAACTTCAACCCGCTGCTGCCGCAGGGCTCAAGCAACCGGTGGCCGACGATCAACGGCATCTACGAGCCGATGTTCATCTACACCACCATCAACGCCGAGATGGTGCCGTGGCTGGCCACCGAGTGGAGCTTCAACGACGACAACACCGTCCTCACCTTTACCACCCGCGACGGCGTGACGTGGTCGGATGGCGAGCCGTTCACCGCCAACGACGTCGCCTACACGTTCAACCTTTTTCTTGAAAACGATGCGATTCCGGGAAACGGCGGTCAGAACGTCGCGCCCTTCCTCGATTCGGTCGAGGCGTCCGACGACGCGACCGTCGCCTTCACCTTCAAGCAGCCCTACACGATCGGCATTTACGATATCGGCGGCCAGATGATCGTGCCGCAGCACATCTTCGGCGAGGTCGACGACCTCGTGACGTTCACGAATGACGATCCGGTCGGCACCGGCCCGTTCACGAACGTCGCCCGCTTCGAAGCGCAGGTCTGGGAGCTGCACCGCAACGAGAACTACTGGCAGGAGGGCAAGCCCTACTTCCAGGGCTTCCGCATCCCGGCCTACCCCAACAACGACGCGATCAACCTCGCGACGATCAACGGCGAAAACGACTGGGCCGGCAACTTCATCGCGGATATTGAAAAGACCTTCATCTCCCAGGACCCGGATCACTTCCACTACTGGTTCCCGGCAACCGGCGCCGACGTGATGCTCTACCTCAACACCACGGTCGCCCCCTTCGACAATCCCGATGTCCGCAAGGCGATCAGCATGGGCATCAACCGGGACCAGATCGTCCAGATCGCGATGTACGATTACACCCATCCGGCCGACACGACGGGACTCAGCGACGCCTTCGAAACGATCAAGGACGAGGACGCCGCCAACGCCGGCTGGACCGAATACGATGTCGACAAGGCGAACGAGATGCTCGACGCCGCCGGCCTGAAAAAGGACGGCGACACCCGCAAGCTCGAAGACGGCACGGCGATGGAGTACGAGCTCAACGTCGTCTCCGGCTGGTCCGACTGGGTGCAGTCCTGCGAGATCATGGCGCAGAACCTGGCCGACCTCGGCATCAAGGCGACCGTCAAGCCATACGAACAGGCCACGTGGCAGACCAACGTCCAAAACGGCGACTTCACGATGTCGATCGGCTGGAGCTCGCAGGGCGCGACAGTGTTCAACTTCTACCGCGGCTCGATGTCGTCCACGACCTGGCACGAGATCGGCGAGTCCTCGGCCGAGAACTGGCACCGCTTCAAGAGCGAGGAGGTCGACAAGCTGCTTGCCGACTTCGCCGCGACGTCGGATCCGGACGAGCAGAAGGCCATCGCCGTCGAGCTCCAGAAGCTCTTCGCCGAAAACGCTCCGTGCATCCCGCTCTTCCCGGGACCGCAGTGGGGCGAGTACAACACGATGCGATTCCAGGGATTCCCGAACGAGGAGGATCCCTACGCCCTGCTTTCGACCTACTCCGCCGAGCGGCTGCTCGTCATGAC
>JAEVYR010000338.1 GCA_023392645.1 Chloroflexota bacterium
ATGCTGCTGAGCGCGGCGCTGATTTACATCCCGAACCCGATCCTGGAACAGACGATCCAGCAGCCCGTGACGCCGGCGAGCTTCCTCCGGATCGCGTGGATCACCTCGTCCGTCGCGACGATCGCCGGCGCGGTTGGCGCTGGCCTGGAGAACACGGACGCCGTCCGCGACGCGACCTTCGGCTGGCGCCAGCACCACCGCTTCGAGGAGTACGAGCACGCCTGGGGCGACGACTCGAACGACAAGGCGTAGACGGGGTCCGCAAACGAGCCTCAAACGATCCGGGTGCGACCCGCGTCACCTGCTGATGTTGGTGAAGCAGGGGTAGCGGTCGCTGCTCCGACATTCCCTCAGTACACGCCGCGCAAGCGCATCCAGCGAAAGCCATACCCCTCGATGCGCATGTTCCGGTGGTTCGCGTCGAGCGGTTCGTACTGGCGGTCGCCGAGCAGGTCGGTCTCCCCGTCAAGGTCGGACGGCTCGATCTCGAGCGCGATCTCCTGCGCATCCGGCGAGAGGTTCGTAACGACAAGCACGGTGCTGTCCTCGACGTCGTAGCGGATCGCGAAGACGGCGTCACTGCCCGTTTCGACCAGCTTCCAGGCGCCGGAGCCGATCTCGCCGCACTCCTTGCGCACCCGGATCAGCGACGCTATCCAGTTCAGCAGCGAATCCGGGTCGCCTCGCTCGCCGCCGACGCTCACCTCCGCGTAGCCGTACTCCCCTTCGGACACGACGGGCCGCACCAGACGGTCCTCCGGCGCAGGAGAAAACCCCGCGCCGGGTCGCGGCCGCCACTGCATCGGCGTGCGGACGGCCAGCCGCCCAGGGACGGCAAGGTTCTCACCCATGCCGATCTCCTCCCCGTAGAAGAGCAGCGGCGCCCCCGGCAGGCTGAACAGCAGACTGTAGGCCATCCTCAGGCGAGCGGGATCGCCGCCCAGCATCGGAGCCAGCCGGCGGCGCAGGCCACGATCGTAGATCTGCATCTCCGGCTCGGGTCCGAAGGCCTGGATGATGAACGCTCGGTCCTCCTTCGGCATTCGCGACAGGTTGAGCTCGTCATGGTGCCGCAGGAAATTGACCCACTGGCCCGAGCCGGGAATGGACGGGAGCTGCCCGAGGCCGAAGTTGATGGGGTCGGCGCTCTGCTTGGCGAGCCCCAGGAACGCGAACCGGTTCAGCGGGAAGTTGAACAGCGCCTGAATCTGGTTTCCGCCTCCAAAGTAGTCGGCGATCGTGCTCAAGCCCTCGTCGACCTCGCCGAGCAGGATCGCGTCGCCCCTGCGCACCGTCACGAAGTCGCGCATCTGCTCGAGGAACTGGTGCGCGTTCTGCATGTCGGAATAGCCCTTGTCGATCCCCTCCAGGCTGATCAGGAACGGGGCGGCATCGACGCGAAAGCCGCTCACGCCCAACTCCAGCCAGTAGCCCATGATCTTGTGAAACTCCGCCTGCACGGCGGGGTTGGCGTAGTTCAGGTCCGGCTGGAAGGCATGGAAATGATGCAGGTACCAGGCATCGACATCCTTGCTGTAGGTCCAGATGCCCTTCTGCTCACCCGGAAACACGACGCGGTCGCTGGTGTCGCCGGGGTCCTCGTCCCGCCAGATGTAATAGTCGTAGTACGGCGAATCTGGCCCCTCCAGCGCCTTCTGGAACCACGGGTGCTGGTCGGAGGTGTGGTTGGGGATGAGATCGACAATGACGCGGATGCCGCGCTCGGACGCCTCGACCATGAACTCGGAGAAGTCGCCGGCGGTGCCGAAGCGGGGATCGACGGCGGTGTAGTCGGCGACATCGTAGCCGTCGTCGCGATTCGGGCTGGGATAGAAGGGCATCAGCCAGATGCAGGTGCCGCCCAGCCCGGAGAGATAGTCGAGTCGCCGCGTCAATCCAGGAAAATCGCCGACGCCATCGCCATTGGAATCGGCGTAGGTCTCGACATCGAGGCAGTAGATGACGGCGTTCTCGTACCATTGATCGCGACGACCCATGTCGTTCCCTTCCCCACTGATTTCCGCATCTTTGCGGTCACCGCCCGGCGGCGGTCCCGAGGCTGCATGTCGCAGGGAAGGTGCCGCGGGGCGTCAGCGGGCGGCGCGCATTGGCTGAATCGCCACGCTGAGCTCGAGCGCCCGGGCCCACCGCGCCCGGCTGCCTGCCGTCGCCCGGAACCCGGCTACTCGTCGCTCCGCTCCTGCTCCGCGGCCAGCGTCTGCGTGCGCATGTAGGCGGCATAGACCGACTTGCTCAGCACGGTTCGCAATCCGCCCTTCTCCATCTGGTAGATCGCCTCGGCCGATGTTCCCCCCGGCGACGTCACCATGTTGCGCAGCTCCGCCAGGTGCTTGCCCGAGCTCCGCGCGAACGCGACCGAACCGGAGACGGTCTGCAGCACGATCTCCTCGGCCAGGTGCCGCGGAAATCCCATGTGCACGCCGGCGTCGATCAACGCCTCCATCATCAGGAAGACGTACGTCGGGCCGGTGCCGGAAAGCGCCGTCGCCATGTCGACGTACTTCTCCGTTTCGACCTCGATCTCTTCGCCGAGCGCGCCGAGCACGGTCCGCACCGCGTCGCGCTGCTCGCTCGACACCGAGTCGGTCGCCGCCCAGACCGAAACGCCCTCGCTAATCTGCGCCGGCGTGTTCGGCATCACCCGCACAACGGCGTCGTGCCCCAGCCCGCGCCTCAGGGTGGCCAGGTTGGCCCCGGCGATGATCGAGATCACCACCTGCCGCGGCGAGAGCTGTCCGTGGATCTGATCCATTACCGGGCGCAGCACCTGGGGCTTGATCGTCAACAGCACGAGATCGGCATCGAGTGCCGCCTCCCGGTTGCTGGCGGTGGTGCCAACGCCGAGCCGCTCTCCCAGCCGTGCCCGGCGCTCCTCGCGCGGGTGACTTACCACAATCTGCTCCGGCGCGACGATCCCACGTGCCAGCAGGCCGCCGATGATCGACTCCGCCATCACGCCGCCGCCGATGAACGCGAGGCGGGTCGACCCCAGGGGCGACCCGTCCACGTCGGTCTTCTTCTGCTTCGCTGCCTTCGGCACGCTCGTTCCCTGCCTCGTCAACCGGCTCGTCCAGCACATTGCACGGCGCCGACCCTGTGCCGGACAGGGT
>JAEVYR010000339.1 GCA_023392645.1 Chloroflexota bacterium
CGATGCCGCTGTGCCTGGTTGGACACCGGCGCCGTCCTGTCGCACAATCCGGACAGAAATCCGATCGACAGTCATAGGTGACGCTTCCGGCGAGGCAGCCCGGGCGATCGCCGCCTGCACGCGCCGCGTCTCGACCCGGCCACACGGTTCGCCACACACAGGAGCATCGCCCCACATGAGCGCCCCCAGACCGTCCGGTCCTGTTCGGTGTGCCGCCCGGTTCACACGCGTCACCCTTCCGGGACGCGTGGTGACCCTGGTGTTGGCACTCCTGATGATCGCGACGGCGATGCCGACCCCGTCCGGCGCCGCGCAGGAGGCCGCCGGCACGCCGGTGCCAGCCACGCCTGTCGCCGCGACCGGCGATGCGGCCGCCTCACCCGAACAGCAGCTCATCGAGAAATACGCTCCGATCGCCGCGCTGAAGGACCAGACCTCCCTCTGCGACACCGACGGCGAGCCCTATCTGCCGGTCGCGGTTGACGCCGTGCTCGGCGACGGCACCGTTGTCCTCAAGCAGGCCAGCACCGGCTCCTCCACGACCGATCCGGTGTTGAAAACCGCGCCCACCGCGCAGGACCTCTTCGCCCAGGGCGACAAGGTCTACCTCGATCTACCCGGTGATCCCCGCCGCGCCGGATGCACCTACGCACAATGGTTCGCCGAGCGGCGCGACAGCCTCACCCCGACCACTTACGCGCACATCGTGGCCACCGGCACCGACCGCCTCGCGCTGCAGTACTGGTTTTTCTACGTCTACAACGACTTCAACAACAAGCACGAATCCGACTGGGAGATGATGCAAATCGTCTTCGATGTCGGCACTGTCGAGGCGGCGCTTTCCGCCGAGCCGGTCGAAGTCGCGCTCGCCCAGCACGGCGGCGGCGAAACGGCGGACTGGACCAGCTCCAAGCTCCAGCGCGACGGCACCCACCCCATCGTCTACGTGGCCGCCGGCTCGCATGCCAGCCAGTACGGCAACGCGGTCTGGCTCGGCTGGGGCGAAAACGGCACCGGCTTTGGCTGCGATATCACCACCGCGCCCTCCCACCTCGTGCCCCTGACCCCGGTGCTGCTCCCCAACGACACCCCGGCGCCGGACAGCGAGTTCGCCTGGCTCACGTTCACCGGCCGCTGGGGCGAGCGCCAGTCCGGCGAGTTCAACGGCCCCACGGGACCGAACACGAAACGATCGTGGTCGAGCCCGTTCCTGTGGCAGGATGGCCTGCGCGACAGCAGCATCGAAGTTCCCGCCGCCGATACCTTCGGGCCGGCACCGACCTCGGTCTTCTGCTCGCTTTCCGAACGCGGCTCGATGCTCTTCACTCGTCTCGGCGACAACGTCTATGCCCTTGCTGGCGCGGCGATCGGCATCCTGGCCGTGATCGCCGGCCTGCTGCGCTACAGCTGGGGCCTGTTCGCGCAGGCGATCGCGCTCTACCGCCAGCGCTGGCGGACCTTCATGGTGATCGGCTTGGCGCTGATCCCGATCGGGCTCCTCTTCAACGGCTTCCAGTACCTGCTCGGACACTACCCACCCGGCAGCCTGGTGCTCTCGGTGATGAATCGCAGTCCCGGATCGTATTTCGCGATGGCGATGCTGGTCGGCATCCTCCAGCATCTGGTTGGGCTCATCGTGGTCGGACCGGCGGTGATCGAGGTGTACGACGAGATGGAGCACCGCCGCTCGCTCGGCGCGATCGATGCCTACCGGCGCATGATCGACCGGTTCCCGTCGCTCGTCCGGCCGGTGCTGCGGGCGACCGCGATCATCGTCGGGCTCAGCCTCATCGTGGTCGGCATCCCCTTCGCGATCAGGAACCTGGTGCGCTGGTTGTTCATCCCCCAGGCGGTGATGCTCGACAACCAGCACGGCTCGGCGGCCCGCGATGCGAGCGCGCGGTCGGTCGACGGCGCCTGGCTCCCCACGGCGCTCAAGGCGCTGATGCTGTCGATCATCGGCGCGGGCCCTGGCGTGCTGGTGGGGCTGATGCTGCTCGTGTTCGGCTCGGCCAGCGTCCAGGCCACCAACGTGGCCAGTAGCCTGATCTACGCGGCGGTGCTGCCGTTTTCGATCCTCGGCCTGACCGTCCTCTACCGGGAGCGGCAGGGGTGCCCGATCGCGCCGGTGACGCCACCCGATCCAGCACCGCTGACCGATCCTCTCGCGCCCGCCACGCCTCCAGCGAGCGCCTGATCGCAGGCGGCGGCACGACAACGAACGACCCGGGCGCCGAAGCACCCGGGTCGTGTCGATGATCGCCGATGTGTCTCGACGCTATCCGGCCGCCGCGACGCCGTCGACGCGGATCACCTGACCCGCCGGCGCGCCCGGTCCCATCGCGAGCGAGTTGATCGCGATGTACATGTTGCCGGCCACGTCGAACGCCGTGCCGTGCGGCGTCGGCAGGTTCTCGAGCACCGGCTCGAGCGTGCCGTCGCCGTAGATGCGCACCACGCTGCCCGGACCCGGCATGCCGCTCGCGTCCGGCGCGCCGAAGAGCTGGCTGCCGTAGAGGTGACCGTCCGGCCCCGTCGTCAGCCCGACCAGCATCGCCAGCCCGCTCGCGACCGCGCTCAGGCTGCCGTCCGCCGCCAGCGTCAGCACCGAGGGCGCGCCCTGCGGCCATCCCTCGCTGAGCAGGCCGATGAAGGC
>JAEVYR010000350.1 GCA_023392645.1 Chloroflexota bacterium
CGACGTCACCGGCGAGATTATCCTCGGCGCGCCGCGACCCGGCCAACCGGTGATCGCGCAAACGATGACGGTGGTCGATGCGGAGGATCCGGAAACGATCGTGGGCCGCCTGCAACCAATCGCGAACATCGCGCCGCTGCTCGACCAGCAGGTGATGATCATCCCCTACGCCGGGCTGATGGCGAACGCGGCACAGGGCTACCACCAGGGGCAGGGCGAGCCGGTCGGGCACTCGGGCCTGCTCGGCCACATCACGCCGGCGTTCGCCGTCGGCGCCGCCCGGCTGATCGACTCCGGCGGGGCGTATTTCTTCCAGATCCGGTCGGTAGGCGGCGCGGTGGCCGATGTGCCGCCGGACGCGACCGCCTACGCCAACCGGGCGGCCAACTTCCAGGTCGATGCCTTCGGCTCGCGACGGCGGCTGGACTCGCTGTGGGAACCGCTGCGCGAGCACTTCGACGGCATGTACCTCAGCTTCGAGACGGATCGCAGCGTCGAGCGGCTGCACGACGCCTTCCCGCCGCCGACGCTGCGGCGCCTGCGGGAACTGAAGGCGCGGTACGACCCGGAGAATGTCTTCCGCGACAACTTCAACATCGCACCAAGGACAATGGCGGTAAGTCGCTGATGAAACACGGCCGGCACAGGGCCGGCACTACGAGAGTCACGCCGCAGGCAACCGTCGGCACTCGCTGACAACACGGGGCCGGCGCTACGTGAACCGCAGCACGAACAACAGCAGGAACACAGACCATGACGGACTACGGACACGATCTTCTCTTCGGCACCTTCGCGACGCCCCAGGCGAGCCCTCCGCAACACGCGGTCGATCTCGCCGTGGTGGCCGACCGCGCCGGGCTCGACCTGGTCACGCTACAGGACCACCCCTACCAGCCGGCATTCCACGACACGTGGACGCTGCTGTCGTACATCGCCTCGCGCACGGAACGCGTCCACCTCGCGCCGAACGTGCTCAACCTGCCGCTGCGGCAGCCGGCGGTGGTGGCAAGGGCGGCCGCGAGCCTCGACCTGCTCTCGGGCGGGCGCTTCGAGCTGGGCATCGGCAGCGGCGCGTTCTGGGACGCGCTCGCGGCGATGGGCGGCCGCCGGCTGACGCCGGGGCAATCGGTCCAGGCGCTGGAGGAGGCGATCGCGATCATCCGGACGCTGTGGGACACCAGCGAGCGCCGCGGCGCAAACGTCGAGGGCGACTTCTACCGCGTCAAGGGTGCGAAGCGGGGTCCGGCGCCGGCGCACGAGATCGGCATCTGGATCGGCGCCTACAAGCCGCGGATGCTGCGGCTGACCGGGCGGCTCGGCGACGGCTGGCTTCCCTCGCTCGGGTACCTGCAAGGCGGCCCCGCCGACCTGGCCGAGATGAACCGCCACATCGACGAGGGCGCGACCGAGGCGGGTCGCGACCCGGCGGCGATCCGGCGGTTGCTGAACATCAACGGGCGGTTTTCGTCGAGCCGGCAGGGATTTCTCGTCGGGCCGTCCGAGCAGTGGGCGGAGGAGCTGGCCGGCCTGACGCTGGAGCACGGCATCACCGGGTTCATCCTCGCCGCCGACGACGCTGTCACGATCGAGACATTCGCGACTGATGTCGCCCCGGCGACCCGGGAGATGGTCGCGACGGAGCGCTCGAGCCAGGGCGCCAGGATGTGAGGTTCTGGGTGTAGAGGCCGTCGTGCCGGCGCTCATGCAACGTTCGCCCCACCACCTTCCCGCGCCGGCAAGCCCTCCTACGGCGGTCCCGGGAGTGCGATGATGGTTCATATCGATGCCGGATTCATTCGAGGGACCACCACCATGACCACCGAGACCGCCCTGCCGACCTACGCCGATGTCGAGGACGCAGCCGAGCGCATCGCCGGCATCGCCCACCGGACGCCGGTGTTGACCTCCCGCTACGTCAACCAGCTCTACGGCGCCGACCTGTTCTTCAAGGCCGAGCACCTGCAGCGGATGGGCGCGTTCAAGTTCCGCGGCGCGCTCAACGCGCTCTCCCGCTTCTCGCCGGAGCAGCGCACCGGCGGGGTGGTCGCGTTCTCATCCGGCAACCATGCGCAGGCGATCGCCCTGGCCGCCGGTGAGCTCGGCATCCCGGCGGTGATCGTGATGCCGAAGGATGCGCCCGAGATGAAGCTCGCCGCGACGCGCGGCTACGGCGGCGAGGTGGTGCTCTACGACCGCTATTCCGAGGATCGCCTCGCGATCGGCCGCGAGATCGCCGAATCGCGGGGAATGACGCTGATCCCGCCCTACGACCACCCGGACATCATCGCCGGGCAGGGTACGGCGGCGAAGGAGCTGATCGAGGAGGTCGGGGAGCTCGACGCGCTGCTGACGCCGCTGGGTGGCGGCGGGTTGCTGTCGGGGTCCGCCCTGGCGGCGCAGGCGCTCTCGCCGGGCATCGAGGTCTACGGCGTCGAGCCGGCGGCGGGCGACGACGGGCAGCGCTCGTTCCGCTCGGGCGAGATCGTCACGATCGCGACGCCGAAGACGATCGCCGACGGCGCGCAAACGCTGAGCCTCGGGCAGTTGACGTTCGGAATCATCCGTCGTGACGTGACCGACATCCTCACCGCGACGGACGATCAGCTCGTGGAAGCGATGCGGCTGCTGGCGAGCCGGATGAAGCAGGTGGTCGAGCCGACCGGCTGCCTCGGGCTGGCGGGGTTCGACGCGATCCGGGAGCGCTTCGCCGGCAAGCGCGTCGGGATCATCCTGTCCGGCGGCAACGTCGATCTCGCCCGCTTCTGCGAGCTGACGAGCCAATCCTGAGGCACTCCCCGAACGAGGGCCGGGCTTGTCCCGGCTCGTACGAGTCCGAGCAGGCGGCACGCGAGGTGATTTCGCCTCGCTGATCGCCGTGCTCGATCCGGAAGCGGAGATTCGATTCGACCTGGTCCCGCCCGGACCGCTCCGATGTGCGAGCCCGCTCGGCGTCAGCCGACCGGCGCCAGCGTCGCGATCAATTCGTCACGCCGCTCGGACGCGGCTCGGCCGAACAGCCTTCCCTGCCGGTGCGCCCGTCTTTTCGGCGAGGAACGCCTCCCAGGTCCGTCGGCCGACGGCCCGTGACGGCGCGAGATTGGCGCCATCGGCGAAGACGCGGGCGGCCTTGCCCGGCATCCGCTCCGGCACGATGAGCCGGCGCCGTCCAGTTGCGCGAAGGTAGCCGCGGACGAGATCCTTGAGCGTGTAGACGCTCGGGCCGCCCATGTCGGCGACCCGCCCGGCCGGCTTGCCCAATGCCAACTCGACCAGCCGCGCCGCGACCTCATCCGGATCGATCGGCTGGAACCGGAACGACGGGACCGGGATCACCGGCAGCTTCGCCATCCCCTCGGTCACCTTGAAAATCAGGTCGTGGAACTGCGTCGCGCGGAGGATCGAACAGGGCAGGCCGGAACCGGCGATGATCCGCTCGGCCTCCAGCTTGCTGCCGAAGTAGCCGAACATCATTCGGCCAAGCGGACTCTCCAGCGGAATGCGGTCAGCACCGACGACCGAGATGTAGACGATGTGCGGCGCCGTCGACCGCGCCGCCGCGGCCAGCACGAGGTTGCGGGCCTTGACGTCGTCCCCCTTGGCACTGCCGGCGAGGTGGACGACGGTCTCGACGCTGTCGAGGGCGGCGTCGATGCCGTCGCCCGCTTCGAGGTCGCCGGCGACGTACTCGATGCCTTGCTCCGCCGGGCGCGCATTGCGGGTGAAGATGCGAACCTCGCGGCACTCCTCGCGCAGGCGCCGGACAACGTGGCGACCGAGGGTGCCGGTGCCACCGGTAACCAGGATTGGTGCTGTCATGCTGCGTTCTCCTGTGACTCTGTGTGTCCCGTCAGCGGGACGGGCGAGCGAACGGTTTCTGACGCGGCCGAAGCGCGGCCGTCATCTCCATGTCGGACCCCGGCCGGGATATGTGACAACCGACGACGAACTGCGAAGGAATGTGTTTGATGGATGACCGAACCATGCTGGCAAATCGCTTCGAGGAGAGCCGTGACCGCCTGCGCTCGATCGCCTACCGGATGCTCGGCTCGACGGCCGAGGCGGAGGACGCCGTGCAGGAGGCGTGGCTGCGGTTGCATCGCGCCGACACCGGCGAGATCGGGAACCTGGAAGGGTGGTTGACCACGGTGGTCGGTCGGGTCTGCCTCGACATGCTGCGATCGCGCCAGTTGCGTCGCGAGGACGCGCTCGACGCGGCGCCCGTCGCGCCGGTGGATCGCCCCAATCGCGCCGACCCGGAGCAACAGGCGCTGCTCGGCGACGCGGTCGGCGCGGCGCTCCTCGTGGTCCTGGA
>JAEVYR010000461.1 GCA_023392645.1 Chloroflexota bacterium
GCTGCGCACCGGTCGATCCGGGGGATTCTTCGGCACGAAGGGGACGCTTGCGCGCCCCCTTCGGCTCAGAATGACATCCATTTCATGGATGTCCTATTTCCGTGTCTTGCGAACCAGCCGTCACGCCACGTCGCGGCGGCGCATGATCCACGCCGAAACCCCGAGCAGCACCACCAGGTAGGCGACCAGCACCAGCGCCGCCTGTTGCCAGTCGACATACGGGCCCGAGAACGCGCCCGGACCGTCCGTCGCCGCGCTGCCGGCCGATCCCGCCGCGCCGGCGCCACCGAGGGGTTTCACCAGCGAGTAGGCGTTCGCCCGCACGAAGAAATCGACCAGCGGCTCCAGCAGCGAGACCGACTCCGCCAGCGCGCTGAGCAGCCCTTCGATCACCAGCGTGTAGAGGATGCCGATCCCGATCGCCAGCGAGGTTCCCCGCGTCGCGACCGCGAGGATCACCCCGATCGACGCCCAGACCGCCAGGATCAGCCACCCGGCGCCGATGCCCTGCAGCAGCGTCGCCGCCGACGGCCACGAGATCGCCTCGCCCTCGGCCAGCGCAATCAGCGTGCTCGCGATCGCGCCGCAGGCGAACATCACCACCACGAACGGCAGCAACGCGATACCCAGCGCGGCGATCTTCGCGCCGAAGACCTGCCCCCGTCCCGGCCGCTGCGTGAACAGCGTCTTGAAGGTATCCCAGCCGAACTCGCCGCCGACCGTCATCACGCCGAGGATCAGCGCGATCGCGCCGCCGAAGAAGGGCACGCCGTCGAGCATCGTCGAGACGATCTGGTCCGGCAGCATCGGCGCCAGCCGCTGCGACACCGGCCCGTCCTCGGCCAGCCCGAAATAGGGCACGAGGTAGCCGAACAACAGCGCCAGTCCGCACCAGATGCCGAGCAGCACCCAGGTGCCGACTCGCTTGCGGAGCATGAAGAGCTCCGCCGACAGCAGGCTTCCGAATCGATTACGCAGCATGGTGCACCTCCTGAACGACGGCCGACACAGGGTCGGCACTACGAGCTGCACCACCACCGGCGTCCTGCCGGTCGTGGTGCTCGGGAGCGGGTTCGGTCAGGTCGAGGAAGACGGACTCCAGCGACGCCCGCTCGCGCCGCAGCTCGTGGACGCCGACGCCGGCCTCGACCAGCTGCGCGTTCAGCCAGGCGGCGTCGATCGCCGCGTCCGACCCGGCCGTGATCCGCAGCGACCCCGCCCGCATCATCACCTCGCCGACGCCGGGCACCGCCGACACGATCTCCCGCGCCTTCGCGATCGGATCGGCGCCGACGATCAGCGCGTCCTCGCCGCGCAGCTCGTCGACCGTCCCCTCGGCGACCAGCCGCCCGGTCGCAATCACCCCGACGCGGTCGCAGACCTGCTCGACCTCGTGCATCAGGTGGCTGGAGAGCAGCACGGTGCGGTCGCCGCCGGCGAGGTCGCGAATCAGGTCACGCATCTCGGCCATGCCGGCCGGATCGAGCCCGTTGGTCGGCTCGTCAAGGATCAGCAGCGCCGGGTCCTTGAGCAGCGCCGCCGCGACCCCGAGCCGCTGCTTCATGCCCAGCGAGTAGTCCCGGAAGGCATCGCCGGCGCGGTCGAGCAGGTCGACCTGCCCGAGCACCGCGTCGATACGGCCGCGCGGCGCGCCGGTGTAGGTCGCCAGCACTTTCAGGTTGTCGCGCCCGGAGAGATGCGGGTAGAAGGCTGGCGTCTCGATCATCGCGCCGGTGCGGCCGAGACTGTCCGCCGCGCCGGGATGTTCGCCAAGCACGGTCGCGCCGCCCTCGCTCGGCGCGATCAGGCCGAGCAGCATCCGCAGCGTGGTGGTCTTGCCGGCACCGTTGGGCCCGAGGAAGCCGTAGACCTCGCCGCGCCGCACGCGAAGGTCAAGGTGATCGACGGCGACGATCTCGCCGTAGCGCTTGGTCAGGCCATTCGTTTCAATGACGTGGGTGTCGTGTGGCATGTGATGCCTCCCGTGACGCCGGGCTTGTCCCGGCCCTTGCGACGAATCGCGTGCCTCGTACGGGAGGGGCGGGCATCCCCTCCCTCCGATGCGCAAATCGGCTCAGCCCAGCTCCTGGCTGCGGCGGCGGTACTCCTCGGCGTCGATCTCGCCGCGGGCGTACCGCTCGGCGAGGATGCCCCGCGCCCGGTCCATCGGCGACGGTTGGCGCCAGCCGCGCCGCCCGCGGAAGACGACGAAGCGCAGCACGAGCGCGACGACGAGAATCCAGAACAGCGGGATCAGCGGCCAGAAGAACCAGAAGCCATCGCGGTCACCGTCGCCGAACGCGGCGAGGACGGGCATGAGGTCGAAAAGAGGGATGAGGTCCATGGGCTTGCCTCCAGGTGTCGATTGTCGCGGGCCGATCCCGCCGACATGTCGATGGTAGGGAGGCAAGGTCAACGCCCGGTCGGGCGTTTCTCAACGGACCCTCAACAGTGCGTCACGGCATCGTGCCGGGGCCGGAACATCGCTCGATTCGCTGGACACCGAGCGGGATACTGGAGACAGAGGCGGCGAACCGGTAGGTCCACCCTTCGATGGGTGGGCTCACGGGACAACCATGAAATGGTTGTCAT
>JAEVYR010000463.1 GCA_023392645.1 Chloroflexota bacterium
CAGCACGGCTGTCTCGACGAAGCGGTCGCCGGCGCTGGTCAGCTCATAGCCGCCGCGCGCGAGGTTTATGGCGCCTTCGAGGCCGCCGCCGAGCACGACGATGCCATCGACCTTTTCAGGCGCGGCAGGGCGCTGGAACCGCTCCTCCAGCGGGGTAAGCATGATCGCGCCGAGCGATGTCCAGGTCGCGAGCGCCAGGATCAGGAATCCTGAAACGCAGCCTGCGATCGACAGGCGCCGCCAGCCGGCCAGCAGCGCGACGACGCCCACCAGAAGCAGGAACAAGGCCAGGTTCAAGGGCTGGATGAAGAACCAGAACACCTTGGACAGGACAAAGAACATGCCGCCGCCTCAAGCCGGATGGTGCGGAGCGCTTACCACCACTTCTCCGGCTGGAACCGTCCAGCCGCCTGTTCGATGACGTGCGCGGTCTGGAACAGCGTCTCTTCGTCGAAGGGGCGGCCGATGAGCTGGAGCCCGAGCGGCAGGCCGTTGGCGTCGACACCCGCCGGAACGGCAATGCCTGGCAGGCCGGCCATGTTCACCGTCACCGTGAAGACGTCGTTGAGGTACATCTTGACCGGATCGCTGGCCATCTCCTGATCGGCGATGCCGAAGGCGGCCGACGGGGTAGCCGGCGTCAGGATGACGTCGACGCCAGCGGCGAAGGCATCCTCGAAATCCTTCTTGATCAGTGTGCGAACCTTCTGCGCCTGCAGGTAGTAGGCGTCGTAGTAGCCAGCCGAGAGCACATAGGTGCCGATCATGATGCGGCGCTTGACCTCGCGGCCGAAACCGGCGGCGCGGGTGTTCTCGTACATCTCGATGATGTCCTTGCCCGGCACGCGCAGGCCATAGCGGACGCCGTCATAGCGCGCGAGGTTGGACGAGGCTTCGGCCGGCGCGACGATGTAGTAGGCCGGCAGGGCGTATTTCGTGTGCGGCAGGGAAATGTCGACGATCTCGGCGCCGGCTTCCTTCAGCCAGGCAATGCCCTTCTGCCATAGGGACTCGATCTCGGCCGGCATGCCGTCGACGCGGTATTCCTTCGGAATGCCGATTTTCATGCCCTTGACCGAACGGCCGATCGCCGCCTCATAGTCCGGCACCGGCATGTCGACGGAAGTGGTGTCCTTCGCGTCGACCGAAGCCATGGACTTCAGCAGGATCGCCGCGTCGCGCACGTCGCGGGCGATCGGACCGGCCTGGTCGAGCGAGGAGGCGAAAGCCACGACGCCCCAGCGCGAGACGCGGCCATAGGTCGGCTTGATGCCGACCGTGCCGGTGAAGGCTGCCGGCTGGCGGATCGAGCCGCCGGTGTCGGTCGCGGTGGCACCTGCGCACAGCCAGGCCGAAACCGCCGCCGCCGAACCGCCAGAGGAGCCGCCCGGCACCAGCTGCTTGTTCGAGCCGGACGCGCGCCACGGATTGATCACCGGGCCGTAGTAGGAGGTTTCGTTGGACGAGCCCATGGCAAACTCGTCCATGTTCAGCTTGCCCAGCATGACGGCGCCGTCCGCCCACAGATTGGAGGTGACGGTCGACTCGTAGCGCGGCTTGAAATTGTCCAGGATATGGCTGCAGGCCTGCGTGTGCGCGCCTTCGGTGGCGAACAGGTCCTTGATGCCGAGCGGGATGCCTTCGAGCGCACCGCCCTCGCCCTTGGCAAGCTTCTCGTCGGAAGCCTTGGCCATGTCGCGCGCCCGGTCGTGCGTTACGGCGACATAGGCGTTGAGGGTGCCGTTGGCCGCATCGATCGCGTCGAGATAGGCGTCGGTGAGTTCGCCTGCCTTGATCTCCTTGGAGCGGAGCTTGGCGCGGGCCTCGGAAATGGTCAGTCTGGTCAGGTCGCTCATCGTCATTCAGCCTGCAAATTCTTTTCGTAAAACACCGACCATTCCGAATCCGGATAGTCGAGCACCGGCCCGCAGCGCGTGAAGCCGGCGCGCTCAAAGACGGCCCAGGCGGCCGGGTGCCGGTCGCCGGTTTCGAGAACCAGCCGGCCCAGTCCCTCTTCCCGCGCCAGCGCTTCAATGCGCCCGACGATCTCGAGGCCGATACGACGGCCGCGATGCGCAGGGCGCGTGTACATGCGCTTGACCTCGCCCATCGCGCCGCCGTGGCGCTTCAGAGCACCGCAGGCCACCGCCTCGCCATCGTCGCGGGCGATGAACACCGTGGTTTCGGCGCCGGCCATCTCCTCCGCCGTCATGTGGTAGCAGAATTCCGGCGGCGTCAATTCAAGCAAGGCGGCATTGAGTTCGGCGATCAGGCCGCGCACATCATCCTGCAACGGGCTTTCGGTCGCGATCTCGATTGCCACGCGGCGTTACTCCACCACCTTCGGCACCAGGAAGAAGTTCTCGTCGGTCACCGGCGCGTTGGCGACGACGTCCGCCGCCTTGCTGCCGTCGGTGACGACGTCGTCGCGCATCCTCATCGCCATCGGCATGGCCGAGGTCATCGGCTCGACGCCGGAAACGTCGACCTCGCTCAACTGCTCGACGAAGCCGAGAATGGCGTTCAGTTCGCCGGTCATGCGCTCGGCGTCCTCTTCGGACACGGCTATGCGGGCGAGATGCGCAACGCGCTTTACGGTGGCTATATCAACGG
>JAEVYR010000472.1 GCA_023392645.1 Chloroflexota bacterium
CGCCCGACGCCAGCACCATCGTGGTGGGTTGGACGCCCACGGACCGACCGGCACGCATTCAGCTCGTCGGGCGGGACGGCACAAGCGGCCAGGCCCTTCCCGACGAGCCGGATGACGCAGACTTTACCGGGCGATCCCCCGAACTGATCGCGTTCACGACCTGGGATGGCCGCAACATACCCGCCTTTTGGTACCAGGGGGACCGTGATGACGCGCCGGTAGTGATCGATGTCCACGGCGGTCCGGAGAGCCAGCGTCGGGCGGCCTTCCACCCCGTGCTGCAGTATCTGTCGGCATCGGGCTTCCATGTGCTGACAACCAACGTGCGAGGCAGCACCGGCTATGGCAAGGCGTATTCGCACCTCGACGACGTCGAGCTGCGCATGGATTCCGTGCGCGATCTCGAATATGCCCATGCCTGGGTTCGCTCGCGGCTCGGGGACGAGGCCCGGATCGCCATCATGGGCCAGAGTTACGGCGGGTTCATGACGTTGGCGGCGATCACGGAGTATCCGAGCCTCTGGTTCGCCGCCGTCGACGTCGTCGGCATTGCCAACTTCGTCAGCTTCCTGGAACGCACCGGGCCATGGCGCCGACGCCATCGCTCCGCCGAGTACGGAACGCTGGAACGGGATCGCGACCTGCTCGAACGCATCTCGCCAATTCGCAAGGTCGACGAGATCGAGGCGCCGCTCCTGGTTATCCACGGGCGCAATGACCCCCGCGTGCCGCTGTACGAGACCGAGCAGCTCGTTGCCTCGCTTGAAGGGCGCGGGCACCCGGTCCGGATGCTGGTGTTCGACAACGAGGGTCACGGGCTGTCGAAGCGTTCGAACCGCATCGACGGTTACGCGGCGACCGTCTCGTTCCTGCAGGCCGTGGCCGATGGGACCACGGAGGCATGAGCGCGGTGACCAGTGAACCCGAGGTTCGCCCACTCACGCGGGGCGCGCTACAGGCAAGCGGATACGCGCCCCGCTCGATTCGGGATGAGATGCGGTTGAATCTCGCCGCCGCGCTGCGCGAGGGCCGCGACCTGTTCCCGGGCATCGTCGGCTACGACACGACGGTCATTCCGGCGGTGGTGAACGCGGTTCTCGCCGGGCAGGACATCCTGCTGCTGGGCGAGCGAGGGCAGGCGAAAACGCGCCTCGCGCGCGGGCTCACCGCGCTGCTCGATGAGTGGCTTCCCGTACTCGACGGTCCCGACATGCCTGATGATCCAGTCGCGCCGGCCACGCCGCAGGGGCAACGGCTGGTGGAATCGCGCGGCGACGACGCGCCGATCCGGTGGCTGCATCGATCTGACCGCTTCGCGGAGAAGCTGGCCACGCCCGACACGTCGATTGCTGACTTGATTGGCGAGATCGATCCGATCAAGATCGCCGAAGGGCGGTACCTGACCGACGAAGATGCGCTGTCGCCCGGCCTGATCCCGGCATCCAACAAGTCGATCTTCAACCTCAACGAACTCCCCGATCTCTCGGAGCGAATACAGGTCGGCTTGCTGAATATTCTCGAAGAGCAGGACGTGCAAATCCGCAACATCCGGTTGCGATTGCCGATCGATGTGTTCGTGATTGCGTCGGCCAACCCCGAGGACTACACCAATCGCGGCCGGATCATCACGCCGCTGAAGGATCGATTCGGGTCGCAGATCCGCACGCATTACCCGCGCAGCGTCGACCTGGAGATGCGCATCGCCGAGCAGGAGCGGGAGCGAATCGCGCTCCCCGGGCTGACCACGGATTTTCCGGAATGGATGAAGCGCATCATCGCGACGGCGACGCGCCTGGCGCGTGCGTCGGACGATATCTCCTCCCGCTCCGGCGTGTCGGTGCGAGCCACGATCGCGAACGCCGAGCTGGTCGAGGCCAGCGCCGTGCAGCGGGCGCTGCGCAACGGCGAGGTGATCGCATCGCCGCGAATTTCCGATCTTGCGGCCTGCGTCGAGCCGATGATCGGCAAGCTGGAATTCGAGCACTTCGGCAGCCGGTCCGACGCGGAGATCGTGGGCGAGCTGTTCGGCGCGGCCGTGCTGGAGGTGTTCCAGGCGGCGGTGACGGAGGCGCAACTTGCGCCGATCGAGCGCGCGTTCGCGGACGGGTTCGAAGCCGAGATTTCGATCGAAACGCCCTCGGCCACTATCGTCGATCGAGCGACGGGGATTGTCGGGCTCGAAGTTCCCGAGCACGCCGCGACCAACATGGCCGTGACCGCATCATGGTTCGAGCTTGTCCTCGAAGGGCTGGTCCAGCTCGGCGCGATCGAGCGTCTGTCGACCGGCGGCGCGACGCGCTATGCCGGATCGGAAGGGTAGGGGCGTGCCGCGTGGCATCCCCGAACCCGGCCCGCGCCGCTACGCGCGGGGATCCGGCGATCAATCCGGCAATCCGCGACCCCGTGTCACAGACGCGCTGCGGGCCTTCGCGGACGACCTGCTGGAGACCGGCGATCCGCGTCTCACCCTGGATCGCGCCTTTCGTTGGGGTTACCGAGACGATGAAGGCGAGCAGGTCGCCGGGTTGCAGGAGCGGCTTCAGGATCTGCGGCACCAGCGGGATCGACTCCTGCGCCAGATAGAGCACCCCGGCTACCTCGACGCCGTGAGTCCGGAGCTCGATCGACTGGATGCGCTCGATGGACGCGATGCCGATCGTGACCCGTTACCGCTGGACAGGCTGATCGATCGCCTGGAGCACGGATACGCGTCGAGCGAGGCCCAGGCTGGCCTCGACGAGCTCCGCAGCGAGATGGCGGAATCGCTCGAAGACAGCGGCGGGCTGGGTCAGTCGGGCTCCGGCACGGGCGGGCTGCGGGACGCGCGCTCGGCACGTTCCGACCGGCTGCGGAGCCTGCTCTTCGCGGGCGGAATCGATGCCGGTGTCGCGGGTGAGGCGGCATGGTCTCGAACGCCAGTCGAACCCGGCGCCGCCGGCGTGGCACATTTCGACCTGGAGGTGCTCGCCGAGCTGGAACGAATCGAGAAGGCGCTCGCCACGCTTGACACCGTCGGCAGCGTCGCCGCGCTGCCGGAGGCGGCGATCGCAGACCTTCGAGCCGCCGGCATGGACGACCTGGCGGGCTGGCTGGGCGACTGGCGAGCCGGCGCCCGGGCTGTGCTCGACGACAGGGAGGCGGCAAGCGACCTTCCGCCGCGCCTCATCGCGGCGATCAGCCGTGACCTCTTGAAGGTGCTGTTCCGCACCGCGGCGTCGCCGCTGCGTGGCGACCATGGCGCGACCGCATCGGGCGCGGCCGGCGACCCGTCCGAAGGCTCGGTGCCGTGGGTACCGGGTCGGCCGCTCGATCTCGACCTTGTGGCGACCGTCTCCAGCGCGGTCAGGGCGGGTCGTGCTTCGGGCGGAGCTCTGCGCCTGGCGCCGGACGATTTCCAGGTGGTGGAGCGCGGATCCTCGGTAGCGGTATCCACGGTGCTGGCGATCGACCGCAGCCGTTCGATGGGGCAGAGCGGTGGGTGGGTCGCGGCCCGCAAGGTCTCACTGGCGATGCACGAGCTGATCCGGCAGTCGTACCCGCGCGATTCGCTCGAGGTGATTGCGTTCTCCTCCTCCGCCGAACGCGTCGGCATCGCCGAGGTGCCATTGATGCGATGGGATCGGTTCGAGCATGGCACGCACCTCCAGGCGGCGCTCGCGCTGGCCCGGCGAATGCTCGGTCGCGACCGATCGGGTACCCGGCAGGTGGTCGTGATCACGGACGGCGAGCCGACGCTGGCGACGATCCGCGGCTCGGAGGTGTTTGCATCGCCGCCGTCGAGCGAGGTGCTGGAGGCCACCATGGCCGAGGTGCTGCGCTGCACGCGGAAAGGGATCACGATCAACCTGGTGATGCTGGGTGGCGCCCATGAGGGCGATTTCGCCGAGCAGGTCGCCCGAATCAATCGTGGCCGCGTATTTCGGGCCAATCCCGAGACGCTCGGGACCTATGTGCTTCGCGATTACGTCAGCCGCTGATTTCACGCCCGATCGCGTCCGGCTGCGGTATCCTGACGATGACGATTCGGCCCCGCCGCCCGGTGGGGCAGCCCCCCTCATGGAGCACCACGTGGCAATCGCAGAAGGGCAGTGGAGAGAGGTCGCGCTCAGCGACAGCGAGTACGGGCAGATCGTCGAGCTGCTCGGCCGCGAGCCGACTCTCGTCGAGCTTGGCATGTTCGGCGCGATGTGGAGCGAGCACTGCGGCTACAAGCACTCGCGTCCGCACCTGCGCGAGTTGCCAACCGAGGCGCCGTGGGTCCTTCAGGGTCCCGGCGAGAATGCCGGCGCGGTCGACATCGGGCATGGCCTCGCCGCGGTCTTCAAGGCGGAGTCCCACAATCATCCCAGTGCTGTCGAGCCGTACGAGGGCGCCGCCACCGGCGTCGGCGGTATTGTGCGGGACATCTTCACGATGGGCGCGCGCCCGATTGCCATTCTCGACGCGCTTCGCTTCGGATCGCTCGACGCGCCTCGCAATCGATATCTCTTCAGCAATGTCGTCGCCGGCATTGGCGGCTACGGCAACTGTCTCGGAATTCCCACAGTGGGCGGAGAAACAGCGTTCGACGCGCGGTTTGACGGCAATCCGATCGTCAACGCGATGTGCATCGGCATCGTGCCGCACGATGGCATCGTCCGGGCGAAGGCGAGCGGCGTCGGCAACCGCGTCATGATCATCGGCGCGAAGACGGGTCGCGACGGTCTCGGTGGCGCGATGTTCGCCTCGGTGGATGACCCCGAGGCCTCGCACCGGGGCGTGATCCAGGTCGGGAATCCGTTCCTCGAGAAGCAGTTGATGGAGGCCTGCCTGGCGCTGTTGCAGACCGACGCGGTGGTCGCGATGCAGGATCTCGGCGCCGCCGGCCTGACCAGCTCGGCGGTCGAGTGCGCGAGCCGTGGCGGCGTCGGCGTCGACATCGACGTGGCCAACGTCCCACGGCGCGAGGACGGCTTGACGCCGTACGAAATCATGCTCTCCGAGAGCCAGGAGCGCATGCTGCTCGTCTGCGCGCCGGAGCGCGTCGACGAGGTGATTCGGATGCTCGAACACTGGTCGCTGTCGGCCAGTGACATCGGCGCGATCACCGACGACGGCATCGTGCGGGTGCGTGAGCATGGCGAGGTCGTCTGCGAGGTGCCGGTCACGTTGTTCATCGACAAGTGCCCGACGTATCACGTGGTGGCGACGGAGCCGGATGCAGCTCGACAGCGGCGATCCGCACGCATTGATCCGGACGCGCTCGGCGATGTCGCAATCGCCGGCGAGCTCGAGGCGCTGATGTCGGCCCCCAACATCGGCACGCGCCGCTCGATCTGGGAGCAGTTCGACAGCACCATTCTCACCAACACCGTTGTCGGCCCGGGCGGCGACGCGGCGGTGATGCGCATCAAGGGCACGCCGCTGGGCGTGGTGGCGTCGATCGACTGCAACTCGCGCTATTGCGATATCGATCCGTACAATGGCGCGCGTTTGGCGGTGGCCGAGGCGTCACGGAATGTCGCGTGCGCCGGTGGACGCCCACTGGGCATTACGAACTGCCTGAATATGGGGAATCCCGAGCAGGAGCCGGGAAGCTGGCACCTGCAGGAGTCGGTGCGCGGTATCGCCGACGCGTGCCGCGCCCTCGACATTCCCGTCGTGAGCGGTAACGTCAGCCTGTACAACGAGACCGATGGCGTGCCGATCCAGCCGACACCGATGATCGGTTGTGTCGGCGTCGTGGACGACGTGTCGAAGGCGATTCGGACATCATGGCGCGAAGGCGACGTGCTGCTCGGCATCCTGCCCGGCGATGCCACGCTCGGAGGCAGCGAGTGGCTGGCCGCTCGTCGGGACGGTTCCGAAGGAACGCTGCCGGAGCTCGATGCGGCGCTCGAAGCGCGGCTCCAGGCCTTTGTGCGGGAGCGCGCGCTGGACGACGCCGTGCGTGTGGTACACGACATCTCGCAGGGCGGTCTTGCTGTTACCATAGCCGAAGAGGTGCTGTTTGCCGGTGTCGGCGCGGATCTTTCGACCGCCGAACTGGCCGGTCGGCATCCCATCGAGTTCTGGTTCGGCGAGCGCGCCAGCGCGGTGTTGCTGGCGGTCGATCCGGCCGCCGTGGACGCCGTCAGCGAGCAAGCTGACACCGCCGGGCTGCCGGTGGTACCGCTCGGCGTCGCGACCGGGAACGCCATCAGGTTCCCCGATGGCTCGACCGTCGATGTTGCCGCGCTTCATGCCGCGAGCGAGTCGGCCCTCGACCTCGCTCTCGAACCATCCACCATCGTCCCCGCCTGATCCCTGCATCGCGCACTGAACGCGAAAGGCCGCCCATGTTCCCGGAACTGCCCGTCGCGGACGATGACACGCTTCACGAGGAGTGCGGTGTGTTTGGCATCGTCGCGCCCGGCGAGGATGTCGCTCGAATTACCTATTTCGCGCTCTACGCGCTCCAGCACCGCGGGCAGGAGAGCGCCGGCATCGCGACCTGGGATGGCGCCGGGTTGCGCGCGCATCATGGCCTCGGCCTGGTCGCCCAGGCATTCGACGAGGCAGCCCTCTCGCGGTTGACCGGCACGATGGCCATCGGTCACACGCGCTATTCCACCTCTGGCGGGGTCAAGGAGACCAATTGCGGGCCGATTGTCGCTGAAAGCGACCTCGGCCCGCTCTCGGTCGCGCACAACGGGAACCTGACCAACGCGGTCGCGCTGCGTGAATCGCTCGAAGCGCGCGGCGAGACGTTCGTCTCGTCGACCGACAGCGAAGTGCTGGCGCGGGTGATCGCGACCGCGCCCGGCGACACCATCGTGGAACGCATTCGGCACGCGATGGGCGAGATGGTGGGCGCATTTTCGCTGGCGGTGCTCGCGGAGGGGAGGATCTTCGCTGTGCGCGACCCGTTCGGCGTGCGTCCGCTTTGCCTCGGAACGCTCAACGGACACACCGTGGTCGCGTCGGAGACCTGCGCGCTGATGACGATCGGCGCTACCTTCGAGCGGGAGGTCGAGGCGGGCGAGATCGTGGAGCTGCGTGACGGCGAAATGATCTCCCACGGCGCGAACCCGGCCGCGAGACAGGCGCTCTGCCTGTTCGAGATGATCTATTTCGCCCGGCCTGACAGCCTCATTCATGGGCAGCGCCTGCACAAGGTGCGTCAGCACATGGGCCGTGAGCTCTATCGCGAGTATCCGACTGACGCCGATGTCGTGATCGGTTTGCCAGACTCGGCCACGCCTGCCACCATCGGCTACGCCAAGGAATCGGGGATTCCCTATGCCGAGGCGTTGATCAAGAATCGCTACATCGGCCGGACGTTCATCCAGCCGGACCAGCGCATTCGCGAGCGTGGCGTCTCGCTGAAATTCAATGTCGTGCCCGAGGTGGTCGAGGGCAGGCGGGTGATTCTCGTCGACGATACCATCGTCCGCGGCACCACCAGCCGGCCGATCGTCAACCTGCTGCGCGAGGCCGGGGCGAAGGAAATTCACATGCGGGTGCACGCGCCGCCGATCATGTGGCCTTGCTACCTGGGGGTTGATCTCGCCCGTCGCGAGGAGCTGATCGCCGCGCGGCTTTCCGTGCCGGAGATCGGCGAGGAGATCGGTGTCGACTCGATCGCCTATCTTTCCCCGGAGGGATTGTTCCGCGCCATCGGCGAGGATGGGTCGGGGTTTTGCACTGGCTGTCTCACCGGGAGCTACCCGGTGCCGGCATTCACGAGTCTCGACAAGCTGGCGCTCGAGCACCGTCAGCGGTCGCAGGGCGCCGAAACGAAGGTGGGGATCACTTCATGAC
>JAEVYR010000505.1 GCA_023392645.1 Chloroflexota bacterium
GAGCACGGCCGGGGCGGCTGGGGGTGCCGGCCAGGAGCACGGCCGGGGCGGCTGGGGGTGCCGGCCAGGAGCACGGCCGGGGCGGCTGGGGTGCCGGGACTTATTCGCTGTATCGGATGCCGTGCCAGGTGTCGGGGTGTTGCGCCTCGATGTCGCCGAAGCCGGTGCGCGCCCACGTCGACAGCAGCGCCTGGTGGGCTTCGTCGAGGATCGCGTCCTGGTCGGCGCCGGCGAAGACGCGGTCGCGCATCAGGACGTCGCCGTCGACGATCACGTCGGTGACGTCCTGCCCCGAGGCGTGGCCGATCACGCGCAGCGGCGCGAGGATTTCCGGCGCCAGGTGCGGCTGCCGCGCGTCGATGATGGTGACATCGGCGCGCTTGCCGGATTCGAGGCTGCCGATCTCGTCCTGCATGCCGAGCGCCCGCGCGGCGTCGATCGTGATCATGCCGAGCGCCTTGCCGGCGGGCAGGATCTGGTCGTCGTTGAAGAACGCGCGCTGGAGCTGGATGCCGACGCGCGCCTGGTCGATCAGGTCGAAGGAGCGGTCCGGCGCCGAGCCATCCGTCGAGAAGACGACGTTCACGCCGGCTTCAAGAGCCTCGATCACCGGGAAGCGGGCGGTGACGTAGGCGTGGGTAAGCGGCCCGTGACTCGCCGCGGTGCCGGTCTCCGCCAGAATGGCGATCTCGTCCATCGAGATGCCGGCGCAGTGGGCGATGCACGCATGTGGACCAAGGATGTCTGGTCGGATGGCGTGCGCGGCTGCGATCTGGCCGGCGTAGGCGTGCGTGTGCAGCCCCGCGTCGTACTTCTCGACGAGATGCTGGACGCCGTTGACCTGCTGGCGCGAGAGTTCGTCGTCAGGATTGGCGTTCGGAGCGACCGCCGACGGGCCGACGTAGAACTGCAGGCGATCGTTTCCGAGCCCGCGAATGGCCTGCAGCGCCTCCTCCGTCACGGCGAGCGCGCGCTTCATGTCGACGGTGTGCGATCGCGTCGAGCCGTCGGGCATCTGCTCGGTGTACTCGCGCGGCCACGGACCGTTCGGCGGCCCGATGGCGACGATGTGCCGGAGACCCAGCTCGCGATAGCCGGTCGTGGCGGCGACGGCGTATTTCGGGTCGTCGACGCGGGGCGATGAGCCGGTCATGGACACGGAGGTCGTCACGCCGAAGCGCAGGCGCTCGAGCGCCGCCAGGCGGCTCTCGGCCTCCCAGAACCAGGGGTCGGAGGCATGGAAGTAGATGGTTTCGACCATGTCCATCCAGCCCGAGCCCTCGCCGAAACCCCGGGTGAGACTGTGGCCCGCGTGGCCGTGCGTGTCGATGATGCCGGGGATAACGATCTTGCCGGCGGCGTCGATCGTCTCCCGCGCGGTTGGGAGCGAGGCGGCATCCGCTTCGACGGCGACGATGCGGCCATCCCGGATGCCGACGGCGCCGCCGCGCAGCACGCGCCGCTCGGTGTCCATCGTGATGACGGTGCCGTTGATGATTGCCAGGTCCAGCCCGGACTGCTGCGTGTCGTTGGGGGTGCTCATCATTCCTCCACCGCGACCCAGTTCTCGATGTTCCAGTAGTCGGTCTCGAACGACCCGCTCGCGAGATTGTCCACGGAGAGCCGGTTGCTGACCGCGATGAACGAGCCGCGCTGGACGAGCGGGATGACGACCTGGTCGTCGACGAGATGATCGTTCATGGCGATGAACAACTCCGCCGACTTCTCGGGATCGACCTCCGTGCGGACTGCCTCGAACATCTCGTCATATTCCGGGCTGACGTAGCGAGAAAGGTTCTGGCCCGTCCAGCCGTTCGCCTTCTGGGCGACGTTGACGTTGTCCGGCCCGGCGTACCATTGGTTCATGTACGACAGCGGGAAGGGCGAGTCGATGTTCGCGGTCGACATGCCGAGATCGTTGTAGAAGTGCATGTAGCTTTGGTCGTTTCCGGCCGAGCTGTCGAAGTAGATGCCGGAGTCGATCTGCTTGAGCTCGACCTCGACACCGATGGATTCGAACCCTTCCTTGATGATCGCCTGGGTTTTCTGGCGGACCTGATTGACGGTCGTCGCGTAGGCGACCCGCATCTGGACGCCGTCCTTCGCGCGATAATCGCCGTCGCGGACCCACCCCGCCTCGTCGAGCAGGCGGTTGCTCTCGTCGATGTCGAAGGTGAACGACGTGTTCGGAGACTCGAGGCGGTCGATGCCGATCAGGATGTTTGCCGAGGCGAAGCTTCCTTCGCCGTACAGCGCCGAGGTGATTTTTTCGCGGTCGGCCGCGGCGGCGAAGGCCTTGCGCACGGTGACGTCGCTCAGGAACGGGTGCGGCGCCTCGAGCGAGGAGAACTCGCCGTCGACCTCGGTGTTCGGGTCAGAGAAGTTCAGGTAGATCATCTCCAGCTGAGCCTCTTCGCGCCCGATCAGCTGGCCAGCCCCGGCGGCGGCCATTTGCTCCAGAACCTCCGGCTCGACCTGCAGGTTCCAGGCGTAGTCGTACTCGCCCGTTTCGAGCACCGCTCGCGCGGCGGATGCAGCGTCGCCGCCACCCTTGAGCAGCACCCGCGAGAAGTACGGCTTGTTCGGCTCGCGGTAGTTCTCGTTGGCAATATACGTGGCTTGATCGCCGGGCGTGAAGCTCTCGACCACGTACGGCCCGGTGCCGACCGGATTGAGGAGGAACTGCTGGTAGCCCTCCTGGCCGCCTCCCTCGAGGACGTGCTTCGGCAACACGGCGCCCCACCACGAGCCGCTGAACGGCACGTACCAGGCGGGCTGCGGGTCAGCGAAGTGGAGTGTTGCCGTGAGGTCATCCACCACCTCGACGTCGGTGACGACCTTGTAGAGGTCGAGCGTCGTCGCGGCGCTCTCCGGATTGGTGATCCACTCCCACGTGAAGCGGATATCCTCGGCGGTGAAGGGCTCGCCGTCGCTCCAGGTGACACCTTCCTTGAGGGTGTAGGTCACGCTGGTGTTGTCGGCGGCGAGCATCCCGTTTTCGTGCGATGGCACCTCGGTGACCAGCCGCGGGATGAGCGTGGCGTCAGTCAGGAAGCTCATGAGGGGCTCGAGCACCAGCGTCGCGGCGAGGTTGTCCTTGCCGCCGAGCGCGGAGTGCTGCGACATCGCGGTCGGCGCCTGCCACTGGAGCAGCCGCAACTCGCCGCCCGCACCGCGCGTTTGCCCCTCGGTGCCGGAGTCGGGCGCCCCGGCGACCGGCGTCTGCGCGGCGACGCTGTTGACCGCATGCAGCGCGACGGGCAGCGCCATGCCGGCGGCGGTCGCCTGCTGCAGGAACGCGCGCCGGGTGAGGCCGCCCGCGCGGTAGGCGGAGTAGAGGCGGGAGAGCGGTATGCGTCTGTCGGCTGTCATCGTGGCATCCTTCTTCTCAGGTGGGGATCTGCGTCGCCCTGCCGATTGCCGCGACCCGGGGCGGTGCCCCGCCGTCCTGCTGGACGTGCGGGAGGCGCCTGCGCAGGGGGATCGACGCTGGTCCCGTTCGCGGCGGCTCGCCCGGCGACGTTGCCCGGCTCGTCCTGATGCCCAAGATCATGCGAGAATGGTATACCAAACATTAATCGTGTACCATCCCACGTGGAGCGCAATATGACCACCACGAGCGGGTTTGAAGCCGAGTCCGAGCGCGTCGCGCGGCAGTTGCGCGACGAGATCATCGATGGCCGCCGGCGTCCCGGCAGCAGGCTCGTCGAGCGGGAGCTGGCGGCCGAGCTCGGCGTGAGCCGGGTGCCGGTGCGCGACGCCCTGCGCATGCTGGTGACCGAGGGCCTGGTGACGCCCCGGCCGCGCACCTGGGCCGTGGTGCGCACCCTCACGCCGACCGATGTCGAGGACCTCCACGAGATTCGCTCGGCGCTCGAGGTGCTGACCTTCCGGCTCGCGGCCGAGCGCTGGGATGATGCGGGGCTGGCTTGCCTGCGCGCGGACCTCGACCGGCAGGTCGCCGCGGCGCGGTCGGGTGACGGTGTCGAGGCGCGTCGCGCGGCCGCCGATTTTCACGAATCGGTGACCGCGCTGGCAGGCAACGGGCTGCTGAGCGAGATCGAGCGCCTGTTGCACAGCCGGATGCGCTGGATGCTGGGTCAGCACGACGACCTGATGGGCGTGGCGCGGGAGCACGAGGCGCTTTACGAGGCGATCGCCGCTCGCGACCTGGCGCGCGTCCAGGCGCTGGCAACGGCCCACGTGGCCGAGAGTTTCGACGAGGCGATCGCCTACCTGGCAG
>JAEVYR010000464.1 GCA_023392645.1 Chloroflexota bacterium
GAAGTAGCCGGCCATCTCGATGTGCAGTGCCGAGCAGAACTCGGTGCAGTAGTAGGGGTATACCCCCGGCGTATCCGCTACGAAGGTGATCGTTTCGGTTTCGCCCGGCTCGAGGCTCAGGCTGATGTCCTGGCCGCCCAGCACGAAGCCGTGCGTCGCGTCCTTCGCCTTCTCGATGTTGGTGATGTACCAGGTGACCTCGTCACCCTCGTTCACCTCGACCACGTCCGGCGTGATCCGGCTGCGCCAGACCGTGCCGTGGACGGTGACCTTGTTGCCGTCGCGCTCGATCTTCTCCGCGCCGGCGCCGATGCCCTGCGCGTGGAAGTCGTTGGTGATGGCGTCCCAACCGACCTTTTCCTTGTCCTGCGGGTAGGCGTCGATCGCCTTGATCTTCTCGGTCTTGATGATCTGGGCGTAGTGCGGCTCGCCCGAGCCCATCGGCATGTCGTAGAGCGGGCGGAACGGCTTGTCTTCGCGGATGTCCATCAGCTGGAGGTTCTGCGGCAGCAGCGGCCCGACCGGCGGGAAGCGGTCCACCGACCACTTGTTGAGAGCAACCAGGAAGTCGCCATCCGGCTCGACGGTGTCGCCGCCAGCGACGGAAATGTGCCCGACGTTGTAGTGGATCGGCACCTTCTCGACGAGCTTCCAGCCGTCGTCGCTGTACGAGCCGCCGAGCGACCAGCGGGCGACCGCGCTGTCGAGGAAGAGGCTGGTGTAGGCATAGCCCTGATCGTCGTATTGGGTGTGCAAGGGGCCGAGGCCGAGCTCGACCTGCGCCTCCAGGCAGCTCTCGTAGTCGAGGATTGGCACTCCGAACTCGTCGGCGTCCCACTCGCCTCCGTCGATCTGCTCCTTGATTTTCGCGAAGGAGAAGACCGTGACGTGCGGGTCGAGCTTGCCCGAGACGACGATGTACTCACCGTTCGGGGTCACGTCGACGCCGTGCGGGCTCTTCGGCTCCGGGAGGTTGAACAGCAGACCCTCGTCGATTGCCACGTCCATGCGAATGACGGTGAAGTCATTCATCTGCTCGGCCTTGCCGTCGGCTACGACCTGTTCGGCCTTCTTCCAGTTGACGACATGCATGTAGTCCATGTCGTTCTGGGAAGCGCCGATTTCCATCGGCGGGTTACCGTCCAGGATGCCGCCAGTAGCCATCTCTGTGTTGAAGGTGTTCCAGAAGGCGAACCCTTCGCACGCGCCCTTTCCGGCGTCCGCGAGGTCGTGCATGTATGGCGGAGTCTCGATGCCGAACGACTCCTCGGGGACGATCCGCCCCTTCTCGCGGTCGAACTTCCAGAACACCACCAGGCCGCGGTACTTGTCCTTGAACTCGCTCAGGGGCGCGTAGGTGCCCACGCCCAGCGGAGTGGAGTACTGATCGGCCTCGAGGATGTACTCGGTGTTCGGGGTCACGAAGCAGCCGCCGTGCTCGCTGACGAGCAGCGGGTTCTTCACGATCTGCTTGGTGTTGAAGTCCTCCAGGTCGATCACGCCGATGCGACCGTGAACCTTCTCGTTGATGAAACAGAACTGGCCGTCGTAGACGCCGTCGGTCTCGCTCAACGCGATATGGTGCGTGTCGCCGTGATGGATCTTCTTGCCGTTGATGTCGCCGCCGGCGAGGACAGCTTTCGTCTCCTCGCTGAAACCGTACCCCTGCCAGGGCTCGGGGGTGAACACGGCGATCGTGCGGAACAGGCGCATCGAGGGCACCCCGATGGCGAAGACCTGGCCGGCGTGTCCGCTCGAGGCGAACATCATGTACTCGTCCATCCTGCCGGATGGCATGTAGGTTTCGAGCGCCGCCGCGACATCCTCCGGGGTCAGCTCGCGCTCGGCGATGATGTCGTTGGCCGAGCCCGAAAGCTCGTCATCGTCCTTTGCCGCGGCGGGCACGCCCATACCGCTCAGGAGCGCGCCGGCAGCCGGTACGGCGGCTGCCGCGCCCACGCCACCGATGACCAATCTCCGATTGAGGCGCTTCTTCTGAAGGTCGTTGAGCTGGTCTGTCATACCTGAACCTCCATCCCCGACGCGGGGACCACGCTGGCTGGCGTTCGCCATCCGCGCCATTGCGGGCGGCGTAAATCGCACCCTTGCGATTCGATGTGGGGATTGTGGCAGCGGGTATATGAAACCCATGTGATAATCCGCCGAGTGGCGTTTCAACTTCATGTCAGTTCCAGCCGGTCGGTCTGGAGCCCGGCGGAACATACACAAAACCGCGCCGAATCCGGCGTGTGGGAGGGCAGGCGTGCCGACACATCGATTCAGTCCGACGACCTGGCAAAATACCTTTGGACAGCACGAGCCGGTGCTGCGCATCGCGTCTGGCGACGCGGTGATCACGACCACTGTCGACGCGCGCGGTTTCGATCTCGACGGAAACCAGGTCGCGGGCCGGCCGAACCCGCAGACGGGGCCGTTTTTCATCGAGGGCGCCGAACCGGGCGACACGCTGGTGGTTCGATTCGACCGAATCCGAACGAACCGCCCGACGGGTTGGGCGAGCACGAGCCATGCGGAGCACGTGGTCGATCCGGAGTTCGTGCCGAACCTGCCGGGTACGCCCGTGATCACCTGGGATATCGACGTCGAGGCGGGCGTGGTGCGACCGAGCGAGCCGGTCGCCGGGTTGGAGCGGCTGGCCGTGCCATTGCGGCCCATGCTCGGCAGCTTCGGCGTGGCGCCGAAGGATAACCAGGCGATCTCGACCTTCACCTCGGCCGAGCACGGCGGCAACATGGACTACCGCGGGTTCGGCGAGGGCGTGACCGCCTATCTGCCCGTATTCGTGGAGGGGGCGCTGTTTCATCTCGGCGACGGTCACGCGTGCCAGGGAGACGGGGAGATCAGTGGCACCGGCGTCGAAACGTCGATGGAGGTCGAGTTCACCGTCGAGCTGCGGAAAGGGTGGACGATCGGCTGGCCGCGCGGCGAGGACGAGTCGTACATCTTCACCGCCGGCAACGCGCGTCCGCTCGACCAGGCGCTGCAGCATGCGACGACGGAGATGACGCGCTGGCTCGGGACGGACTATGGGCTCGACGTCCGATCCGCCAGCACCCTGATGGGGCAAACGGTCGAGTACGAGATCGGCAATGTTTACGATCCGGCGTACACCGTGATCTGCAAGATGCCGAAGAGCATTCTCGCGATGCTCGGCGACGGCGCGGAAGGGTAGCGGCGATGACCAGGGTTGGTGTCGCCCAGGCGGGCAGCGTGCTCTTCGACGTTCCGGCGACGCTGGATCGAATGGAGAGCCTTGTGGAGCGGGCCCGGGACACCGGCGTTGAGTTTCTCGTCTTCCCGGAGGCGTTTGTCGGTGGTTATCCCAAGGGCGCGGATTTCGGCGCGACCGTCGGGACGCGTACCGACGAGGGGCGAGACGCGTTCAGCCGGTATTACGCATCGTCCATCTCGGTGCCGGGACCGGAAACCGCGAGAATCGGCGAGATGGCGCGCACCCTCGGCGGGTGGCTGGTGGTCGGAGCGATCGAGCGCGACGGCGGCACGCTGTACTGCACCGCGCTCTACTTCAGCGATTCGGGCGAGCTTGTCGGCACGCATCGCAAGCTGATGCCGACCGGATCGGAGCGGCTGATCTGGGGGTTCGGCGATGGATCGACGATCGCGGTGCACGACTCCCCCCACGGCCGGTTCGGCGCGGCGATTTGCTGGGAAAACTACATGCCCGTGTTCCGTGCCAGCATGATCGCCGACGGACTCGACCTGTGGTGCGCGCCAACGGTCGACGATCGCGACATCTGGCAGGCCAGCATGCGTCACATCGCGTACGAGGGACGTTGCTTCGTCCTGAGCGCCTGCCAGTACATGACCCGCGCCGACGCGCCGCCCGACTATCGCTGCTGGCAGGGCGACGATCCGGAGACGGTGCTGATTCGCGGCGGCAGCGTCATCATCTCGCCAATGGGGGAGGTGATGGCCGGACCGTTGTACGGGGAGACCGGGCTGATCACCTCGGATATCGACCTGGCGGATCGGTATCGCGGGACGTTCGATCTCGATATCACCGGCCACTACGCGCGACCCGATGTTTTCCAGGTGATGGTGGATACGCGCGAGAAGCCGGCGGTTCGGCGGCCAACGGGGTCTGATGGCGGAATCGAGCGACGATGAGACGGCGTCAGCCCGCCGCATCGTCTTCGTACGGGGGGTACGTGATCGAAGTGCCATCGACCACGGCGAACGGGGTCAGCTTCTCCTCGCGAGCGCTGCCCGGTCCCATGATGTCGATCACCTCGACGCCACGCGCGAGCAGCGCGTCGCCGACCAGCGACCGGTGACATCGCCACGGTACCGCCTCCGCGCACATGATTGCCGTCGTCTGTTCCTCGGCGGCCTCGATCAGCTCCTCGACGGCGGCGATGAAGGTGTCGGTCTGCATCCAATCGGCATACCCTCGAAACGACGTATTGCGCCAGCCGCCGTTGGGTGAGTCGGCGCTCGTTTTGCGCAGGCCGCCGAGATCCTTCATGTATCGATATGCGATCCCGGACGCCTCCAGGCTCGCCGGCAGTTGGTCCTGCCCAAACTGCGGGTTGTGTCGCGATTTTGGCACGGTGCGGATATCGACCAACAGTGCGATGGCGTGTTCCCGCAGCAATTCGATGAATGCCTCGATGGGCCGATTCGAGTGTCCAATGGTGTATACGCTCGTCATGCGCTCTCCTCCGGAAGCCCCCATCGCAGGAATGTGACCAGCCTGGCATCGTGGCATGTCGGGTGCGAGGTCGCCGGCGAGGGCGGCGCCACGCCGCCATACGCACAAGGAGCGACTCACCATGGCAAAGCTCAACCCCATCGATCTGCAAAAGGCGCTGAAGGGCGTGAACTATCCCGCCACGAAGGACGATCTCATCAAGGCCGCACAGGATAACGACGCCGGTGGCGATGTGATGAACGCGCTTAAGGATCTCGGCGATGAGAACTACAATACGCCGGCCGACGTGACCGAGGCGGTCAGTTTCGCGGCGAAGGGCGACAGCTAACCCTCGGGCAGCCGTTGGCACCTCGGGCAATAGCTGGTGCCGCGGCCGCCGAGCTGCATCCAGGCGAGCGGGGCGCCGCAGCGGAGACAGGGCTCCCCGCGCTTCGCGCGCCCGTAGACCTTCAGGAGGTCGGCATTGCTGCCGCGCTCGCCATATGGGTTCTCGAAGGACGAGAAGGTCGTGCCCTGATTGGCGATCGCGGATCGGAGCACCGAGCGGATCGAGCGGACCAGCGACCGGATCCGCGCGTCGGTCAGCGTGCCGGCCGGCGTGAGCGGATGGATCCGCGATATGAACAAGGCTTCGTCGACGTAGATGTTGCCGAGTCCGGCGATATTCCGTTGATCGAGCAGGAAAGCCTTGATCGGCGCGGTGCGATTTTTGAGGCGTTCGCGCAGGTAGTCGGTCGTGAACCGGCGTCCCAGCGGCTCGGGCCCGAGGGTCCCGGCAAGGCGCGCTCGGGCCTCGTCGAGTGGGAGATACAGGACCCGGCCGAACTTTCGCTGGTCGGCGAACCGCAGATCGTGGCCATCGTCCAAATGGATCGCGAGGTGCTCGAACCGTGCCAGCGGCGCGTCGCCGGGCAGCATGAGCAGGCGACCCGTCATGCGAAGGTGCACCACCAGCGCCGCTTCATCGTCGAAAGGCATCAGAAGGTACTTGCCGCGGCGCTCTGGTTGGCGAAATGTTCGTCCGGTAATCAGAGCGCCGAACGCCTCCGGCGCGATATCGCCGACAACTCCGGGGAAGTCGCGAAACGTCACGCCGGATACGGACCGGCCGGGCAGCTCGCGCGCGATGATGGTTCGAACGGTTTCGACCTCTGGGAGTTCTGGCATACTGAATTCGTAGCCTCAACGGGCGTCAAGCCCGATTTCGCCGAAGCATTCCGAAAGGTACGGTAGCATGTCGGACCCCGATTGCCTGTTCTGCAAGATCGTCGCGGGAGAGATCCCGGCCGATATTGTGCTCGACACCGACGACGCGATCGTTTTCCGCGATATCGCTCCCCAGGCACCGGTGCACCTGCTGGCGGTGCCGAAGCGGCATATCGCCTCCATGGCTGAAGTCGGCGCGGGTGACCGGGACCTGCTGGCCGGACTGTTCGATGCCGCCAACCGCGCCGGTGCCGAAGCGCTGGGCGACCGCGGGTACCGAATTGCGACCAACGTCGGCGAGGAGGCCGGACAGACGGTGTTCCACCTGCATTTGCACGTGATGGGCGGCGCGCCGCTTGGGCCGCTCGCCGTAACGGGACAGAAGGGGTAACGCACATGGCCGAAGCACTCAAGGCACGGTTGCAGGACGACCTGAAGACCGCGATGAAAGCGGGCGACACGACCAGACGGGACACGATCCGCCTCTTGATCTCCGAGGTCAAGAAGAAGGAAATCGACGTCCATCGCGACCTGGAATACGCCGAGGAGCTGCAACTGCTGCAGCAGCAGGCGAAGCAGCGCAAGGAATCCATCGAGCAGTTCGAAGCGGCGGGACGCGACGATCTCGTCGCGAAGGAGCAGGGCCAACTCGAGATTATCGAATCCTACCTTCCGCAGCAGATGACCGACGACGAGCTGCGCGACTTCATCGAGGATGGCGTCACGAAAACCGACGCGAAGGGTCCGAAGGACATGGGCAAGCTCATGGGACTCCTCTCGAAATCGACCGATGGTCGGGTCGAGGGTCGCAGGCTCGCGGATGAGGTCAAAAAGCGACTTACACAGTTCGCGACGGATCCCGGACCGGACCCCGACAAGGTTGGCGATGCCACCAACCTGTGATGTGACCGTCGACTGGGAATATCCGGCGCCGCAGGCGCTCGACAATGACGGCATCGAGCGCCTGTTGCGTCATGGCCTGGCGAGCGAGGGGCGGGAAGGGGTGTGGAGCTTCGCCTTCCGCTTCGTCGACGACGCCGAGATCGGCCGGCTGCACGGCACATTCATGGGCGACCCTTCGCCGACCGATATCATCACCTTCCCCTACGACCCGGACGATGGGGAGCAAGGTGGGGATATCGTCATTTCCGTCGATACGGCCGCTCGCAATGCCGAGGAACACGGGTGGACGACCGGGCACGAACTGGAGTTTCTCGTGCTGCACGGGTTGCTTCATGTGCTCGGCTGGGACGATGCCAGCGACACGGATCGCGCCGAGATGCTCGCCCGTCAGCACGACCTGATGGGCGATTGAGGCGCTACCCGCGCGTGTCGGTCAGGCGACGCGCCAACAGGCGACGCAGGCGGTCGGCGGCATGCAAGGCGGAGCGACGGTGGACATCGTCGATGGTCGCGCGCAATCCGACGCTCGTCACCTCTCTGAGATCGTCGCCGGTGTCGAGCGCAACCGCGGCCATGCCGTGCAGGACGCGCCGTTCATCGAATCCGCCGAACACGACAATCGCGATGCCGATGGTCGCGTGGGATTCCTCGCGCAGGCGTGCCGCCGTCGCCTGGGCCCGCTCTGTCGCCTCGGGCTGGCCGAGCGTGAGGTCGAGCGGAAGAACGCGTCCGTCCACGAGCGGGTGCGTCTGATCCTCACTTGGCACGGACGTCAGCAGGCCGCACAGCGCGCCGCCGCTGCCCATTTCCATCACCGCGACGGTCGCGTCGGCACGCTCGAGCGAATCGCGAAGCACGATCGGCAGCGTCTCGTCGTCGCGGCCCCAGATGTACTCGGCGAGCTCCGCCTCGACCCCGGCGATGCCGCGGTCAATCGCGCGCTCGGCCTCTTCGACGCTTTCCGCGGCCGCCGTGACGCGAACGTGGACCCCGTCGTCCTTGGCGTAGGTCGCGACGACCGGATCGCCGCTGAGAATGAGGTCGTGGATGCGGTCCTCGGCCGCCGATTCGCCGATGCCGAGCGTCTTGATCGTCACCGAGCGAATCGCGTGGCTGCCGGTCTGCTCCTGGAGCGCCGGCAGGGCCTGCTCGCGCCACATGCGGTACATCTCGCGCGGCACGCCGGGCATCGCGATGATCGATCCGTTGAGACCATCGCGATCGATCGAAACCAGCCAGCCGGGCGCCGTGCCGACCGGATTCGGCAGCGTGCGGGAGGAGGGGATGGTCCATGCCTGCTTGGCGTTGCGCTCGGGCATGTCCTGACCGCGATTGGCGAAGAAGGAGCGAAGCTCGCGCAACAGGTCGTGATCGAGCACTGGTGTCTCGCCGGCGACCTGGGCGATGGCCTCCCGGGTGAGGTCGTCATCGGTCGGGCCGACGCCGCCGGTGCAGATG
>JAEVYR010000531.1 GCA_023392645.1 Chloroflexota bacterium
TTATTCTTGTCCACCCCCTGTGCTTCCAACAGCGAAACGCGGGCCGGCTTTGCGCCGGACCGCGTTTTCGTTTGCCCGGGTCGTACCCGATGCGGGCGAAGCTGCTGTCGTGCCGCCCATGCGTCGCGGGCCGCCACAGGGGTGGCATTACGGGCCGTCTTTGCCCCTACCTCACCCGGAAGCCGCACGACACCTGAATTCAAGCCGCCCCCGGGCGCAGGATCGGGAGCTACCCGGCAGCGGTGAACTTGGCCATCTCGCGATCGTTTCCGGCGCGGCTGCGCTTCGCGCGGGGACTCATCGCTCTGAGCAGAGCGATTTCACTTCGTGACGTCTGCCCTGCGCCGGTTCCTACGATTCGTCGGCGTCGGGCGCCGGTTCGGCGCGGCCGGGATCGACATCGCCCCACATTGGCGTCAGGATTTGCGGGAAGACGCGGCGGTCGTACTGCTCGATGATGATCGCCTGGGTGGGGCAGGCCCGCGCGCCCGCGAAGATCTGCTCGACCGTCGCCGAGCCATCCTCGTCGTTGAGCACCGCTACCCCGGTTTCCTCGTCGATCGTGTAGATCCCCGGGGCGGCACGGGTGCACATTCCATTCGCGATGCAGCGGTGCGGATCGATCGTGACCTTCAGGCCGCGCTTGGGGTCTGGCTGGTTCATGCGGTTCCCTCGATTCTGCGTTCGGTCAGCCGAGCTCGCCTTCCGGTACCTCGGCGTGGACCGTCCGTCGTGTTTCCACTGTAGCGCGACCGCTGGTCTGCTCCGCGACCGATGCCTCGAACTCGGGCACGTCCGCCGGATCGAGCGTGAGCAGGATGGTCACGGTTTCGCCGTATTCGACGTCGTCCGGTTCACGTCCATCGGCGCGAAAGGCGTTCTCCAGCCGGCCGGCATCCTCGAATCCGGCGGTGACGGCGAGCTGGGTGAGATCCTTGCGAACGACCACGCCGACCTCATCGATCGCGGCGGACACCGATTGACCGTAGGCCCGGATCAGCCCGCCGGCGCCGAGCTTGGTGCCGCCGAAGTAGCGGGTGACGACGGCGATGGTGTCGGTCAGCTCGCGTTTGAGCAGCACGTTGAGCATCGGCACGCCGGCCGTGCCGGAGGGCTCGCCATCGTCGCTGGTGCGCTGGACGTCGCCGCGCTCGCCGACGACGTAGGCCGAGCAATTGTGGTTGGCGTCCCAGTAGCGCTTTTTCATCTCCGCGATGAATGCACGGGCGGTATCGTCGCTGTTCGCGCGCTCGACGTGACAGATGAAGCGAGACTTCCTGATCTCCATCTCGATCGAGCCGGCGCGGGCGATGGTGCGATAGACGTGATCCATGGAGGCGGCATCCTGCGGGTTGGCCGTCGGCCGGAAGGTTCTCCGGCGCGACTAGTGTAGCCCGTTGTCACCGGCGTCCGGTCCGCTGGCGCGCTCGATGCGCTGGCGTTAGCATGACCGCGGACCGAACATGTGGCGTTCGGTGGGACAAGGCACCCTCGGGCTGGAAGGAGAATCTGTGAGCAAGGCATCGGCCGATGTGGACGTCGTCCTGATCGGCGGCGGCATCATGAGCGCGACACTGGCGGTCCTGCTGCAGCAGGTGCGGCCGGACTGGTCGATCGTGGCGTACGAGCGACTCAACGAGGTCGGGGAGGAGAGCTCGAACGGGTGGAACAACGCAGGCACGGGGCATGCCGGGCTGTGCGAGCTGAACTACACGCCGCGAGAGGCAAACGGCGCGATCGACGTCACCAAGGCCATACGCACCAACGAGCAGTTCCAGGAATCGCTCCAGCTTTGGGCATCGCTGGTCGAGGATGGTCGACTGCCAAATCCGGATGACTTCGTCCACCCAGTGCCGCACATGAGCTTCGTCTCCGGAGCGGACGACGTGGCGTTCCTGCGGGATCGCGGCGAGGCGCTGGGCGGCCAGCCGTTGTTCGAGGGCCTCGTCTACACCGAGGACCGCGCCACGATGGCGGAGTGGGCGCCGCTGATGATGGAAGGTCGCGCCAGCGACGCCCCGGCCGCGATGTCGCGGATCGAGCGCGGCACCGATGTCGATTACGGCTCGCTGACGAAGCATCTCTTCGCCGCGGCCGAGCGGCAGGGGCTCGAGCTGGTGCGGGGCACCGAGGTCACGAATCTCGAGCGGCAGCGGGACGGTCGCTGGGCGGTGAACGCGACCAACCGGACGAGCGGCGAGGCGCAGCGGCGAACGGCGCCGTTCGTGTTCATCGGCGCCGGCGGGTACGCCATCCACCTTCTGCAAGACTCCGGCATTCCCGAGGCGAAAGGCTTTGGTGGGTTTCCCGTCAGCGGGCAATTCCTGCGGTGCACCAATCCGGACGTGATTGCACAGCATGAGGGCAAGGTCTACGGCAAGTCGCAGGTGAAGGCGCCGCCGATGGCGATGCCGCACCTCGACCGGCGATACCATCACGGCGTGCCGGGCCTGCTGTTTGGGCCCTACGCCGGGTTTTCGCCGAAGTACCTGAAGCGCGGGCGGTGGACCGACCTGCCGCGCTCGATCACGCCCAGCAACATCCTGACGATGCTGGCGGTGGCGAAGGATGAGTTCGCGTTGACGCGCTACCTGATCGGCCAGGTGCTGCAAAAGCACGCCGACCGGATCGGGGTGCTGCGCGACTTCATCCCGGCGGCCGAGGAGGGCGACTGGGAGCTGATCCACGCCGGTGTCCGCGTGCAGACGATGAAGCCGACCGCCAAGAAGCGGGGCGCGATCGTGTTCGGCACGGAGGTCGTCGCTGCGAGCGACGGCAGCATCGCCGGGCTGATGGGCGCGTCGCCGGGGGCGTCGACCGCGACGTCGATCATGCTCGACGTGATGCGTGCCTGCTTCCCGCAGGAGTTCCAGGCCTGGGTGCCAAAGCTGCGGGAGCTGATTCCATCGGTCGACACGTCGCTCTCCGCCGATCGGGTGCTGCGCGACGACGTTCGAGCGCACGTAGACCGCGTGTTGAAGCTGGCTCCGGCCACGGCGCCGCAGCCGGTGTGACGCCCTGACGATCGCGCGAACGGGCCCCCCCCGGGTTTGAGCGGGGGCCGGTGCCGG
>JAEVYR010000476.1 GCA_023392645.1 Chloroflexota bacterium
CGATTCCGGCGGCGGACGTGAATCGGGCGCTCCTCGATCGCGGCATTCTCGGCGGGCTCGATTTGGGCACGATCGACCCGAGTCTCGCGGACTGCCTGCTCGTCTGCACCACCGAGCTCCATTCGCGCGAGACGATCGATCGCCTCGTGGAGGGGCTCCCGGCAGGGCGTTAGCCCGGCTTGGCGATTGGTATACTGTCGCGAGACAGGGCAGGAACGACTGACGATGCCGGCGCACGTCTCCGGACGAGTGCGTCGCAATGTCGGTTCACAACACGGGATGACAGTGGTTAAACCAATCGTTGCGCTTGTCGGGCGTCCCAATGTGGGGAAGTCGACGCTCTTCAATCGACTCATCGGCGAGCGTCGAGCCATCGTCCAGAATGAGCCGGGGACGACGCGTGATCGCGTCTACGGATCGCTGGAATGGAATGGCGTCGAATTCACTGTCATCGACACCGGCGGGCTCCAGGAAGACGCCGACCTGCCCGCGGACGAGACTGAGTTGCGCCGCCTGATCGCGCGGCAGACCCGCAACCAGGCGGCGATGGCGATCACCGAGGCGGATGCCATTGTCCTGGTGACCGATGCCCGCACGGGGCCGACGCCGCAGGACACCGAGATCGCCGACATGCTTCGGCGCGCGAACAAGCCGGTTGTCCTGGCGGCCAACAAGGCGGAACGCAGCGACATTCGCTTCGACGCCTACGAGTTCTACAACCTCGGGCTCGGCGAACCGATCCCCATTTCCGCGTACCACGGCAACGGGACCGGCGACCTCCTGGACCGCGTCGTCGAGGAGCTGCCCAACGCCGACGAGCTGGAAGAGGACGAGGTCGAAGGGCCGAATATCGCCATCGTCGGCCGTCCCAATGTCGGCAAGAGCCGCCTGCTGAACGCGCTGCTCGGTCAGGACCGCGCGATCGTCTCCGACGAGCCGGGCACAACCCGCGACAGCCTCGACACGGTGCTCGACTGGGAGGGCGAGCAGATCACGTTGATCGATACCGCCGGGATCCGGCGGCGCGGGCGCGTGGACGAGGGCATCGAGCGATTCAGCGTCATGCGGTCGATGCGGGCGATCGATCGGGCCGATGTCGTGCTGCTGGTGATCGATGCCACCGAGGACTTCACCGCCCAGGATCTCCACATCGCCGGATACGTTGAGGAACAGAAGAAGGGGATGGTCGTCGTCGTCAACAAGTGGGACCTTGTCGAGAAGGACACCTACACGATGGACGACTATCGCGACCGTGCTCGCCGGCAGCTCGATTTCATGCCATACGCGCCAATCGTGTTCATCTCGGCGAAGACCGGGCAGCGGGTCGGCAAGGTGCTCGAAACGGCGATGGAGGTGGTCCACGAGCGCTAGCGCCGGGTGAGCACCGCCGCGCTCAACAAGGTGCTCAAGGAAGCGGTGGCGAAGCATCCGCCGCCGTCCAAGCCGGGCAAATGGGTGCGCTTCTTCTACGCGACCCAGGCCGATGTGGCGCCGCCCACCTTCGTGTTCTTTTCCAACGAGCCGAAGATGATTCACTTCTCGTATCGGCGCTACATCGAGAACGAGGTGCGCGAGGCTTTCGGCTTCGCGGGCACGCCGCTCCGGATTTCGTTCCGCAGCCGGCATGAAGCGCCTTAGGCCATGACCATTGTCTGGGCCGTTGTCGGGATCGTCGCGGCCTACCTCTCAGGCAGCGTGCCCTGGGGAGTGGTGCTCGGCCGCCTGATCAAGGGCGTCGATATCCGGACAATTGGCTCGGGCAACACCGGCGCCACCAATGCGATGCGCGCCCTCGGCTGGCGAATCGCGCTGGGGGTCGCAGTGCTGGACTTGCTCAAGGGCTTCGTGCCGGTCGTCATCGCTCGCTGGCTCGATGCGCCGGCATGGGCGGTGGCGGCGATCGCGGTGGCCGCCACCGCGGGTCATTGCTGGTCTCCATGGATGAAATTCCATGGCGGCAAGGGCATGGCGACCGGCGGCGGCGCGGCGGTGGGGCTGTTGCCGTGGTTGCTCACGATGCTGCCGTTGATGATCATCGTCGTGCTCATCACGCGGTATGTGTCGCTGGCCTCGTTGATCGCGACGATCACCGGTACGACCATCGCCGTCATCTTCGCGGTAACCACCGATTTTTCCTGGTCCTGGGCGATCGCCGTCGGCGTCATCTCTTCGATCATTATCGGCAAGCACTACACGAACATCGCGCGACTCCTGCACGGTGAGGAGCGCCGCTTCGGCGTTTCCGAAACGCCGTCCGCCGGCACCTGAGGCCCAATGCTGGATCAGTCCCGATAACCGTCGGGGTGGCGCTGGTACCACTCCCACGCCGAGCCGATCATGTCGTCGAGCGTGGACCGATGAGGCTCCCAGCCGAGGCTCTCGCGCGCCCTGGTGGAGTCGGCCACCAGCGCCGGCGGATCTCCGGCGCGGCGGTCGCCATATCGCAGCGGCAGGCTGAGCCCGGTCACGCGCTGGACCGCGTCCACGATCTGCTGGACCGAGAAGCCGGTCGCAGTGCCGAGATTCATCGCGCCGAGGGGGCGGTCGAGCGCCTCGACGGCGGCGATGTGCGCGTCGATCAGGTCGAGCACGTGAACGTAGTCGCGAATCGCGGTGCCGTCTGGCGTGGCGTAATCGGTTCCGAACACCGTGAACGAGTCGCGTTTCCCCTGCAGTGCCTGCAGCGCGACCGGGATCAGGTGCGTCTCGGGGTCGTGATCCTCGCCCCGCTCGGTCGACGCTCCGGCAACGTTGAAGTAGCGGAACTTCGCGTGGTTGATGCCATACCGCTCCGAGAAAATATCCAGCATCTGTTCGGTCATGAGTTTGGAGCGGCCATACGGATTGATCGGCTCGGTGGGCGCGTCTTCAGTAATCGGCAGATTGGCTGGCTCGCCGTACACCGCGGTGGTCGACGAGAACACGAAG
>JAEVYR010000052.1 GCA_023392645.1 Chloroflexota bacterium
CCATCAGATCTTCGGGCGCGGGCCGGGCTGCAAGCTGCAGCCGGAGATAGGCGGCTGCTATGTTCTCGGCGCTGTGCGTCTCCATCAACTCGCGCACGAAGGCGATCTCGTCCTCGCTCGGTGCAAGGCTCAGCGCCTGATCGTCGAGGATGCGCTGGCGGTTATGATGCTCGATGTCGCTCGCGGTCGGGGCAGGCACGATGGTGGCGGTGAGCTTTGCCAGCTTCAGCACGCGATTGGCGGCGCCGCGCCGGTGCAGCGGCACGATCAGGGCGCAGATGCCCTTGCGGCCGGCGCGACCCGTACGGCCGGAGCGGTGCAGCAGCGTGTCGGGATTGGTCGGCAGGTCGGCATGGATGACGAGGCCGAGATTGGGCAGGTCGATGCCGCGCGCGGCGACGTCGGTCGCCACGCAAACCCGCGCCCTGCCGTCGCGCATGGCCTGCAGCGCGTTGGTGCGCTCGGCTTGGCTGAGCTCGCCCGACAGCGACACCACCGCAAAGCCGCGGTTGGAGAGGCGGCTGGTCAGATGCTTCACCGCCTCGCGGGTGTGGCAGAAGATGATCGTGTTCTGCTGGTCGTGGAACAGCAGCGTGTTGATGATGGCGTTTTCGCGGTCGGCCGGCGCGACGAAGATCTGCTGGTAGTCGATGTCGCTGTGCTGGTCGCTCTCGCCCTGGGCGGTGATGCGGTGGGCATCGCGCTGGAAGCGTTTGGCGAGCTGCGCGATCTGGTTGGGAACGGTGGCCGAAAACAGAAGCGTGCGGCGCTCGGCCGGCGCGGCGGCGAGGATGAATTCCAGGTCGTCGCGAAAACCGAGGTCAAGCATCTCGTCGGCCTCGTCCTGCACCACGGCGCGCAGCTCCGAAATGTCGAGCGAACCGCGGGTGATGTGATCGCGCAGGCGGCCGGGCGTGCCGACTACTATGTGGGCGCCATCGGCGAGCGCGCGGCGCTCGCTGCGCATGTCCATGCCGCCGACGCAAGAGCCGATGCGGGCGCCGGTTTCACGGTAGAGCCACTCGAGCTCGCGGCGCACCTGCATGGCGAGCTCGCGCGTGGGCGCCACGATCAGCGCCAGCGGCAGGCCGGGGGCGCCGAGGCGTTCGCGGCCTTCAAGCAGGGTGGGGGCGATGGCAATGCCGAAGGCGACCGTCTTGCCCGAGCCGGTCTGCGCCGAGACCAGAAGGTCGGCGTCGCGCGCCTCCGGTTCCAGCATGGCGCGCTGCACGGGCGTCAGCGTCTCGTAGCCACGCGAGGTGAGCGCGGCCGCCAGCGCAGGCGCCATCATGTCGAAATCGGTCATCAAACAGGCTTTCTCGGTCGGCGCGGCGGCGGCTGTTTCTTGTCAGCGGCAGGCAGCGCGGTTCATTTTGTTTAGGGGCTTTCCTAAAGCTTTGCCGTGAACGCGGCAAGCTGCGGGCGGCTCGTGGCGGCAAAAACCGGCACGGCCCGACCTTGCGAAAAGCAAAAAGCGCCGCGTAGCCGAAGGGCACGCGGCGCTGCAGTCCATTGTGGCGGGTCAGTCGAAGAGGCTGGAGACGGACTCTTCCGAAGCCGTGCGCGAGATCGCCTCGCCGATCAGGTCACCGATGGAGATGGTGCGGATGTTGTGCGCGGCCTCTACCGCCGAAGTCGGCTGGATGGAATCGGTGATGACCAGTTCCTGCAGCTTCGAGCCGGTGATGCGGGCAACAGCGCCGCCCGACAGCACGCCGTGGGTGATGTAGGCGGTAACGCTGGTGGCGCCATTGGCCAACAGCGCGTCGGCCGCGTTGCACAGCGTGGCGCCGGAATCGACGATGTCGTCGATCAGCAGGCAGTCCTTGCCGCGCACGTCGCCGATGACGTTCATGACCTCGGATTCACCGGGGCGCTCGCGGCGCTTGTCGACGATGGCAAGCTGGGCATCGAGGCGCTTGGCCAGCGCGCGGGCGCGCACCACGCCGCCCACGTCCGGCGATACGACCATGACGTTGTTGAGCTGCTTGTACTTGGCCTTCACGTCGCGGGCCATGACCGGCACGGCGAACAGGTTGTCGGTGGGAATGTCGAAGAAGCCCTGGATCTGCCCGGCATGCAGGTCGAGCGTCAGCACGCGATTGGCGCCGGCATGGGCGATCATGTTGGCAACCAGCTTGGCCGAGATCGGGGTGCGGCCCGATGCGCGACGATCCTGGCGTGCATAGCCGAAATAGGGGATGACCGCCGTGATGCGCCGCGCAGACGAACGCATGAAGGCATCGATCATGATGAGAAGTTCCATCAGGTGATCGTTGGTCGGGAAAGAGGTGGACTGGAGGATGAAGACGTCCTCGCCGCGCACATTTTCCTGGATCTCGACGAAGATCTCCTGGTCCGCGAAGCGACGGACGCTGGCTTTGCCGAGCGGGATATTGAGATAGCGGGCGACAGCTTCTGCCAGCACCCGGTTGGAATTGCCTGCGAAGAGTTTCATGCACCGTTCCTGGTGAAGGATTTCGGGAGGAGGAATTTAGCGGGCTTTTAGCGGGCTGTGCCGCTATTGCAAGCCGAGTCGCGGATTTTTGCCTAATATATCGCCGGCGGAGCCTAGCCAGTGTGGCCCGCCAGCCACGAGGAGAGCTGGTCGATGGTCGAGTCGGCTATGGTCTGCATGGCAGCCGGCGGAACCGTACTCCACCCGTCGCCGCCGGAAATCTGGACCTTCTGCTGACCATTGATGCGGTGCAGGCGCGTGCCTTCGGGGTCGTAGACATCCCAGACATAGACCACCATGGTTTCCTTGCCTTCGGTCAGCGCCGAGAAATAGCCCTTCAGCACGTGGGTTGCCGTGGCGTCGGCGGAGCCGGCCAGGCGAATGCCGCGCTCGCGGGCGCGAACGGCGAGCCTTTCGGTGAGCGGTGTGGCTGCTTCCACGCTGGCGCCGACGATGGGCGCGATCTGGACCCGCGCATTGGTGGAAATCGCACCCGTGGTCGCGCCCGACTGCTGCGCGGCGATGGCCGACGGCTCGAGAACGTCCTGCGTGCTGGTGCAGGCCGAAAGGGCGGCGGCGACGAAAAGCAGTGCCGCGGTCCGGCTCGGCAATTGCTTCATCGTTTCAATTCTCCGCATCTGAAGGCTTCGCCGCATTGTGGCGGTTTCACTTCACGATCAAGTCGAGATCATGGCGAGAAAGCGGCCGCGGCTGCGTCTCGGTGGTGAGATAGGTGCGGCCAAGCGTCATTGCGGTCTCGGTTTCTGAGTCCATGATGATCATGTGGGCAAACAGCGTCATGTCTGGCGCGATCGGCTCAGGGTTGCCCTGGTAGAACATCGGCATGTCCATCCACGAAGGGGCAAAGCGCGCGCCGAGCGAATAGCCGCACGCGTTGAGACGATGCTTGGTCAGGCCATGCGCTTCCATGGTGCGTGCATGGGCCTCGAAGACATCGCCGAAGGTGTTGCCGGGCGTCATCGCCTTTTCCACGGCCAGCAGCGCGTCGCGGGCGGCGTCGAACAGTTCCTGATGCCGGCGGGAAACCTTGCCGGTCAGCACGGTGCGCATCATGGCAGCGTGGTAATGGTTGTAGACGCCGGCCCATTCGAGCGTGAGTTGGTCGTTCTTGTTGAGCTTGCGCCGGCCAGCCTTGTAGCGGCACAGCAGCGCATCGGCGCCCGACCCGATGATGAATTCGTTGGCCGGATAGTCGCCGCCGCCCTCGAAGATGGCGCCCTGCATGGCGGCAAGGATGGCGCCTTCGTCGCCGCCCTGCTTGATGAGCGGCAGCGCCGCGTCGAGCGCGTCGGCGGCCAGTGCTGCGGCTTTCTCGACCTTCTGGATCTCCGCCGGGCTCTTGAACAGGCGCAGGCGCGAGACGATCCCCGAGGCATCGGCGATCTGGCCAAAGGTCTGCAGCAGATCGTCGAGGCGGCGGCCATTATAGGCGGTGAGGCCATGGGTGTCGTATTCCACGCCGATGCGCGCGCCCAAAAGGTCGAGATCGTTGAGCAGGTTGCGCAGGTCCAGCGCCGGGTTGGCGCCCTCGCGGTCGGTCCACAAAACGATGTTCTCGATGATCGAGGTGGCGCGGGCCTGGCGCAGGTCGGCCGAGCGGGTGAGCAGCACCATGGAGCCGTCGGCCTTCACGACCAGGCACTGGAAGAAGCAGAAGCCGAAGGTGTCGTAGCCGGTAAGCCAGTACATGCTCTCCTGCGCGAACAGCAGGATCGCATCCAGCTTCTTTTCGGCCATCTCGATAATCAGTCGGTCACGACGTGCGTCATATTCCGTGCGTTCGAAATGCAGCGCCATCAAATGTCCTCCAGAGCAATTGCTGAGATCTGCCGGCCGTAGTCCGCTTCCTTGCGGTGCGTCGAACGGCGGTAGGAATAGAAAACGTCTTCCTCCTCATAGGTGCAGCGGTTGAGGCATTCGGCGGCAACGCCGCATCTGCGCAACCGATCCACCGTGTAGCAGTTCAGATCGAACATGGCGTGCCCGGCATTCTGCGAGGGCGCGAAATAGCGCTGGTTTTCCGCATCGGCCGCCAGGAAGCGTTCGACGAATTCCGGGCCGACCTCGTAATTGGCAGGGCCGATGGAGGGGCCGAGCACGGCGACGATGCGCTCGCGCCGCGCGCCGAGCCCTTCCATGGTCGCGATGGTGTTTTCGAGCACGCCGCCGAAGGCGCCTTTCCAACCGGCATGGGCAGCGCCGATCACGCGCGCTTCTGCATCGGCGAACAGAACCGGGCCGCAATCGGCGGTCGAGGCGGCGATGGCGATGCCGGGACGGTCGGTGACGAGGGCATCGCCCTTAGGTCGCGGCCTATTGAAGGGCTTGCGCGCCACGATGACATCGGCCGAGTGGATCTGGTGGGCGGTGAGCAGCGAATCGACATCGACGCCCATCCACTGGGCAACTCGGCGGCGGTTCTCGCGCACCCGCACCGGGTCGTCATCGGAGCCCGCGCCGATGTTGAGGCCGCGATAGATGCCTTCGGATACTCCACCAAGGCGCGTGAAGTAGCCGTGCCGGATGCCGCGGGCTTCAGCTTCGGCCAAGCGGGCAGAGCGGATTGGATTCAGCGTCGATCGATCTGACATGGCCCGCCTTGTTCTTCGCGAAGGCGGTTGCGTCAAGGCTGAAAATTCAGCTTCAGCCGCCGCCCTCGGTCGCGAGGATGGGACAGTGGGGCAGCCGGTTGGCCAAGTCAATGCGCCTGTTCGAAGGGCGGGACGGCAACTCCCGGTGGCGTGACGGCCAGAACCTTGAACAGATTTCCCATGGCATCCGGGCCGGCCAGGCGCTCAACTTCGCTGTGGATTCTTTCGCGGCCGGCGGTGTCCGCATTGGCGCCCAGCAGACCGGCGCGCTCCAGCAGCCCCATGCCGAGCAGGAAATCGCCCTGGGTGGCGAGATGCGCGTCGAGGCCGTGGCCGCGCGCAGCCTGCGCGCGCGCCTGGAAATCGACATGAGTGGTGAGGTCGGCCAGGCCGGGATTTTCCAGCACGTCCTCGTAGCGGTGCTTTCTCAAGGCCTGCAGCGTGTCGCCGACGCCGGGGACCAGGTAGCCGTAGTCGATGAACAGGCCGGCGCCGCCATGGGAGGCAATGCGCCCGGCGATGGTTTCCATGAGTGCGCTGCGTGCCGGCGCGAGTTCGACGATTGCGCCTTCCGCGGCGCCGGCGGCGTCGGGCGGCAGGAGGGCCGGATCGAGCGAGCCGGCCCCGGCGACGAACTGGAGGTTGCCGGCATCGTCGAGAGCAACGGCGCGCTCGCGCCAGGCTTTGCCCGCGCGCACGAACTGGCGCACCGGGATGGCGTCGAACAGTTCGTTGCCGACTATGAGCAGGGGGAGCGGAGCGAGCGCCTCGATGTTTCGGACCCATTCAACCCGTGCAGGCGCGCCGGCCAGCGTATTGCGCTGTACCTCGGTCAGCCGGGGGCTGGTCTCAACCATGGCCACGCTAGCCTGCGCCAGAAATCCGGGGTCGAGCTTCGCCAGTGTGCGCAGCATGTCCTTCATCAGCGTGCCGCGGCCGGGTCCGATCTCGGCCAGGATGAAGGGGGACGGGCGGCCGACCGCTTCCCACGCCGCGCGCAGCCAGACGGCGACTAGTTCGCCGAACATCTGGCTGATCTCGGGAGCGGTGGTGAAATCTCCCGCGATACCGAAGGGCTCGCGGGTGGTGTAGTAGCCTTGCTGCGGGTCGAACAGGCAAAGCGCCATGTACTCGGCGACCGAGATCGGCCCGCCGGTGGCGATCTGAGCTGCTATGCGTTGCTTGAGCGTGCTCATGCCGTGCTGGGAGCCGTGTTGACGGGCTTGGCCCTGAGCATCGCCCAGATGCCGATTAGAACCATGGGTACCGACAGTACCATGCCCATGGTGAGCCAGCCGCCGAACAGATAGCCGATCTGCTGGTCAGGCTCGCGGAAGAACTCCACGAAGATGCGCGAGGCGCCGTAGCCGGCCACGAAGGCGCCGGAGACGAAGCCGGGCGATTTCAGCTTGAGGAAGCTGTGCGTAAGGA
>JAEVYR010000074.1 GCA_023392645.1 Chloroflexota bacterium
CAGCACGCCGATCGCGGTGTCGTTGTTGACCCGTTCGTTCTGGCTGACGGCGCCGATGCCGAGCGAGACGATCACCGCCGCGACGAGCGCGCCGACCATGATGTTGCCGCCCATGATGAACGCCACCGCGAGGCCGGGGAAAATGGCGTGCGAGAGGGCATCGCCGAGAAAGCCGACACCGCGCAGCACGACGAAGGTGCCGATCGCTCCTGCCGTCAGCCCGATCACGATCACCGCCAGGAACGCCTGCTGCATGAACGGGAGCTGCCAGGGCTCCGTCACGAGGTCGATCATGATGCCGGCCGATCGGCCGCCGGCGTGCCGTTGAAGACCATGATCCGCCCCTGGAACGTGCGCGTCAGGCGCTCATCGGTGAGCACCTCGGCCGGCGGGCCGTCGGCGATGACCGAGTTGTTGAGCAGGATCGCCCGGGAGGACGATTGCAGCGCCTGCTGGAGGTCGTGCGTGGCGTAGACGATCGTCACGCCGCGCTCGCGCAACCCCTCGAAGAGCTGCAGGAAGAGGTCCTGCGTCGGCACGTCGACCCCGGTGAACGGCTCGTCCAGCAACAGCACATCGCCGCAGGCGACGAGCGCCCGGGCCAGGAACACCCGCTGCTGCTGACCGCCGGAGAGGGCACCGATCTGGACATGCGCGAGCGGCGCCAGCCCGACGCGGTCGAGCGCGTCCAGGGCGCGTCCCCGTTCGTCGTGGTTGAACGGCCGCCATCGCGGCGCACTGCGGGCGAGCCCGAGCAGCACCGTTTCGATCACGGAAATCGGGAAGGTCCAGTCGGCATCGCTGCGCTGCGGGATGTAGGTGACGCTCCGGACCGGCCGGCGCACCTCCGTGTCGCGGTACCAGACCGAGCCGTGGGTCGGCTCGATCACCCCGGCGAACGCCTTGAGCAATGTCGATTTGCCCGCCCCGTTGGGACCGAGCAGGCTGGTGATGGTCGCGGGCGGAATCTCGAGTGTGACGGAGTCGAGCGCGGATCGGGAGCCGTAGTGGATGCTGAGATCCTGGGCGCGCAACACCGGCTCGGCGGGATGCGCTTCCGGCGCGTGGGTGGGGGACACGGGCAAGTACTCCGAGAGAGGGCAGTGGGGCGACTCCGGGTACGCGGAGCCGCGCCCACGGTATCACTTGTTGAGACTCAGTGTCAATTGTCAGGCGGTGGCCCGGCAGTCGGGGCAGGTGCCGAACACCTCCAGCGTGTGGCCATGGATGGTGTAGTCGGTGTCGGCGGTGAGGTTCTGGATGAGCGTGTCGACCGGGCAACTCCGGAACGAGATGGTGGCGCCGCAGCTCGAGCAGACGAGGTGGTGGCGGTGCCCCGGCGCGTCGACGACGTAGGCGGCGCCCCCGCCGGGCTGCATCACGCGGGAGAGGACGTCGATCGAGGCGAGGATTTCGAGCGTGCGGTAGACGGTGGCGCGGCCGATGCCGGATTCGCGCGTGGCCGCGTCCCGCCCCAGCTCGGCGACGAGCTGCTCGGCGGTGAAAGGCCGAACGTGCCGCAGCGCGAGGTCGATGATCTGCTCGCGCGGCTTCGTCATGCGGTAGCTGTGCTGGCCGAGGATCGCGCGAATTGATGGCGCCGTCATTCGCGATGTGGCATGCTCGGCGCGAGAATCGGACACGGGGAAGCCTCCTGAATCGAAAACAGGCTGCGCGCGATGCGCCAGCATCCCGTGAGCAACCTCGTACAATGGTACCCGGTAAGCAGATGACCGGCCGTGCTCGGGCACGGCCCCGCGGATGATGTCGCTTCGCGGAATTGATGACGCCAACGGGGCTTCGCGCCCCGCACGGTAGCAGATGGAGCCTGCCCATGTCGTTGCACGCGGGGACCCGTTCGGGTCCGATCGTCTGGAGGTGGCTCGGCGCGCTCGCGCTGATCCTGGTCACGCTCCTTGCCACGGTGGCGCCCGCCGGCGCCCAGAGTTCGCCGGTCACCTGGCGGCAATACGACGTGTCGCTCGACGTCCGGCAGGACGGTACCGTGCACGTCACCGAGAACCAGGTGATCGAGTTCAATGGTGAGTTTCGGCGCGGGTCGCTGGAAATCCCGATGGAGCGGGTCGACAGCTACGACAATGTGGAGGTGACGATCGACGGGCAACCCGCCCGGTATGTCGCCCCCGACGACTACGACGAGGCGCCGAACACCTACACCTACGACACCAACTTCAACGACCTGCGAATCAGGTACGGGTTTCCGAAGACATCGTGGGGCGAGACCCGCAACGTGGTCTTCGAGTACGACCTGATCGGCGCGGTGCGGGTGTACGAGAACCTCGAGCCACCCAACCAGCAGTTGTGGTGGATCGCCATCAGCAGCGACCAGACCGAGCTCGCGCCGATCGAGTCGGCGACGGTGAGCATCTCGCTGCCGGAGCAGGTCCCGGCCGACCAGATCGTCGCTTCCCCGGAAAACCCGAACATCAATGGCTCGACCTTCTCCTGGACCCGCAGCAACCTCGACCCCGGCAGCAGTTTCGAGGTGCGTCTCCAGTTCCCGCCCATCACGTCCGCCACGGTGCCATCGTGGCAGCAGGCCGACGACAACGCGCGCCAGCAGCAACAGGAAGAGCAGCAGGCGAAGGAAGAGAAGGCGGCCGTCGTCGGCACCGGCCTCTTCGGCCTGGGCATGCTGCTGCTGATCGGCGGCACCCTCGCCGCGTTCCTGGTCTGGTTCACCCGTGGCCGCGATCCGCACGGCGGCGAAGTCGCGTCGTACATCGCCGAGCCGCCCGACGATCTCTCGCCCGGTGCTGCCGGGACGCTGGTCGACGAGCAGGTCGAAGTTCGCGACGTACTCGCGACGGTGCTCGATCTCGCCCGGCGTGGCGCGATTTCCATCAACGAATCCGGCTCCGATGGCGGCTTGTTCGGTCTCGGCTCCAGTTTCACCCACGAGTTCGAGCTGAAGGATCCGGCAAAGGCGACGCGGCCGTTCGAGCAGAAGCTGCTTGACGTGATGTTCGGCCTCAGCGCCTCGCCCGGCAAGAAAGTCTCGATGACCCAGTTCCGGCAGAGCTACACGGCGAGCGCCAAGCAGATCGGCGATGGCTTTTACGATGAGCTGGTCGAGCACGGCTATTTCCCCGAATCGCCGGAGAAATCGCGGAGCAAGTGGTCGGTTCGCGCCTGGGCCGGGCCGGTCGTGGTCGGCGTGATCGCGGGGCTGATCACGATCATGGCCGGCGTGTCGACGGGGTGGCTCTACTTTGTCATCGTGGTCGCGGTCCTGGTCGCGCTCCTCGGCACGACCTTGGCGAAGCACATGGGCGTGAAGACGCTCAAGGGCGCCGAGGCGGCCGCGAAGTGGCGCGCGTTCCGGCGCTACCTCGACGACATCGACCAGCGCGAGAACCTGGAGGAGTCGAAGGGCATCTTCGACAAGTATCTGCCGTACGCCGTGGCGTTCGGACTGGAGCAGTCGTTCGTGCAGAAGTTCGCGGCGGCCGAGACGCCCATGCCGGAGTGGTTCGGCGGTGGCTTCGGCATGCCGGTGGGAACGGGCCGTCCCATGCGGCGCGGCCGGCGGACCGTGGTGGTCGGCGCTCCGTGGTTTGGCGGCGGCTGGGACT
>JAEVYR010000103.1 GCA_023392645.1 Chloroflexota bacterium
GGTGGGCCCCCCCCGGGGGGGGGGGCGCCCCCCCCCCCCCCCCCCCCCGCGCCGCGTGGGCCGGCGCTACGGGTCACGCTCCCGCGACCAGGGACTTCACGCGGTCGAGCACATCCGGCGCGTTGGGGTCGATCACCGGCAGGTCGGGAACGAACAGCTCGGTGTGCTTGATGCCGCTGCCGGTGCCGAAGATGACCACCTCGTCGTCCGCCGCGAGGAATCCGCGCTCGGCCAGGGCCTTCGTGCCGATCACCGCCGCGCCGACTTCCGGCGACGAGAAGATGCCTTCGGTCGCCGCCGCCAGCCGGACGCCGTCCATCAGCTCGGCGTCGGACACGGCGATCGCGGTGCCGCCGCTTTCCCGCACCGCATCGAGGATGAGATAGTCGCCGATCGCGACCGGCACCCGCAGCCCGGCGGCGACTGTCTCCGCGCCCTTCCACAGCTCGGCGTGTCGCTCGCCGGCGTCGAACGCCTTCACGATCGGCGCGCAGCCCTCGGCCTGGACCACGATCATCTTCGGCCGCTTCGAACCGATCAGTCCCATCGCCTCCAGCTCGGCGAACGCCTTCCACATGCCGACGATGCCGGTGCCCCCGCCGGTCGGGTAGACGATCGCGTCCGGCAGTCGCCAGCCAAGCTGCTCGGCCAGCTCCAGCCCCATCGTCTTCTTGCCCTCGGCGCGGTAGGGCTCCTTCAGGGTCGAGACATCGAACCAGCCGAAGGTGTCGGCCGCCATCTTGCCCACCTTGCCGGCGTCGTTGATCAACCCGTCGACGAGGATCACCGTCGCGCCGTAGGTGGCGCACTCGGCCTTCATCACTTCCGGCGCGGCGGCCGGCATCAGCACGGTCGCCGGCATGCCGGCGCGGGCGGCGTAGGCGGCCATCGCCGAGCCGGCGTTGCCCGCGGAGGGGATCACCAGCGCCTCCGCGCCGAGCTCCTTCGCCCGGGAGACGGCCATCGCCAGCCCGCGCGCCTTGAAGCTGCCGGTCGGGTTCTGCCCCTCGTCCTTGATCGACAGCCGGTTCAGGCCCATCTCGTCGCCGAGGCGAGGGGTGGCGAGCAACGGCGTGGCGCCCTCGCCGAGGGAGACGCGATTGGCCGGGTCGAGCACCGGCAGGATCTCGCCGTATCGCCACATGTCCCACGGGCGCTCGCGGACGGCCTCGGGCGTCATCCCGCGCGCGGCTGCATCGAGATCGTAGCGGGCGAAGAGCACCTTGCCGCAGGCCGGGCAGGTGGTGTGCAGCCGGTCGGCTGGCTGCGTCTGGCCGCAGTACGAGCATTCGAGACGGGTCAGCGTGCTGTGCATGGTCTCCCCCGGGCAGTGGTCGGTCGGCGTCACTGACCGATCATATCCGATCACCTGCTCGTCGCAACCGCGTCGCGCCCGCGACGTCGCCGCTGACTGGTGCTGCTCGGATGACGATCTGGGCACGAGGTCGATGTTGCCCCGGGCTTCTGCCCAAAACCGGTGGGCCCTGATATAGACTCTCGGGTAGAGTGGGACAGGATCTTCGTGTTTTCAGGACTGATGGGATACTCGCGATGCTTGATTCGCACGCCGATTTTTCCACCATCCTCGACCACGTCGCTGACGGCGTGACCGTCCAGGACCGCTCCGGCAACCTGGTGTACGCCAACATCGCGGCGGCCCGCGTGCTTGGCTTCGCCGGGCCGGAGGAGCTGCTGGCTGCCCCGGTGGCGTCGCTGCTCGAACGGTTCGAGATGTTTACCGAGAGCGGCCTCGCCATGGCGCCTGGCGAGCTGCCGGGGCGGCAGGTGCTTGCCGGCGGGCCATCCGCCGCGGTCACCGTGCGCTTCCGGGGCCGTGAGAGCGGTGAGGATCGCTGGTCGACCATCCGCGCGACGCCGATCGCCGGCGCCGATGGCCGCGCAGCGTATGCGGTGAACGTCTGGCACGACATCACCGACCAGAAACACATCGAACATCGCCAGCGCTTCCTTGTAAAGACCGGCGAGCTGCTCGCGTCATCGCTCGATGTCGAGGCGACGCTGGCCACCATCGCCGAGCTCGCCGTGCCGGAGCTGGCCGACTGGAGCGCGGTGCACCTCGTTCGCGCCGATGGTTCGCTGGCCCAGCTCGCGGTGGCCCACGCCGATCCCGAACGGACCGCCTGGGCGCGCCACCTGCAGGAGCGCTATCCGCCCGAGCCGGATGCCGCGCGCGGCGTGCCACACGTGATTCGTACCGGCCGCGGCGAGCTGATCCCCGACGTGACCGACGAGATGCTGGTCGCCGCCGCGCGCGATCCGGAGCACCTCGAGATCGCGAGGCAGGTGGGCATGCGCTCGGCCATGATCGTGCCGCTCGCCGGGCGGGAGCGCGTGCTCGGCGCGATCACCTTTGTCGCCGCCGAGTCGGGCCGCCGGTATGGACCTCCTGAGTTCGCCTTGCTGGAGGAGCTCGCGCGCCGCGCGGCCCTGGCGCTCGACAACGCCTACCTCTACCGCGCCGAGCGGATCGCCCGCCTGCGCGCGGACGAGGCCCATCTCCGGTTCCGCGCGCTGTTCGAGGGGATTCCCGACGCAATCCTGGTGCTGGACGACGACGAAGCGATCATCGATGTCAACGCCGGTGCCTGCGACCTGCTCGGCTACGGCGCCGAGGAGCTGATCCTGCTGCCGATCGCCGAGCTGATCCCGGCCTCCGCGAATCTGGACGCCAGCACGACGGTGGCGGACCTTGACGAATGGCGCGGCGCGACGGAGGTGCGGCGTCGGGACGGCGCGCTGATCCCGGTCGAGCTGTGGTTCCGCCGGCTCGATTTGCCCAGCGGTTCGGTGCGTATCGGCGCGATGCGCGATATCTCCGAGCGGCGGGCCGCCGAGCGCGCCCGCGAGGAGGTGCTGGCGGCGGTATCGCATGACCTGAAGAACCCGATAGGCGTGATCAAGGCGCACATCCAGTTGCTGCAACGCTCGCTGGATCGCGGTCGGGCGCTGGAGCCCGCCGCGTTGCGCGAGCGGCTGGCGGCGATCGACGCGATGAGCACGCGTATGGCGTTGTTGCTGGACGACATGACCGATGTGGCGCGATCCGAGCGCGGCGAGGTCGCCGAGGTGACCCGAGCGCCGACCGACCTGGTGGCGCTGGCGCGTCGCTGCGCCGCCGAGATGGCGGCCGCCTCGCGCGCGGTCGATGTCGATATCGACCCGCGTGTGACCGAGCTGGTCGGCATGTGGGACACGCGCGGGCTCGAACGGGTGCTTCACAATCTCGTGCAGAACGCGCTGAAGTACAGCCCCGAGGGCGGCAAGGTCACGATTCGCGTCGGGCGCGCCACGGACGTCGACGGCTGGGCCGAGCTTGCGGTGCTCGACGAGGGGATCGGCATTCCCGAACGCGATCGCGAGCGGATTTTCGAGCCCTGGTATCGCGGCAGCAATGTCAGCGGCATCGCCGGCACCGGCATCGGGTTGGCCGGCGCGCGAAACATCGTTGAGGCGCAGGGCGGCACGATCGCCATCGGCAGCCACGAGCCGCGCGGCACGGTCGTTTCCGTGCGGCTGCCGCTCGAATCGCCGCCTTCCGAAGATTCCGCGAACGACCCGGTCAGTCCCCCTCCGGACCCGCAAGAAATCGCCGCACCGCCTGGTTGAACGTCTCCAGCCGCTCCATGCTTGGCAGGTGCGCGGCGTCGTCGATTCGCATCAGGGTGGCGTTTTCGATGCCGGCGGCCAGCGTGCTGGCGCTGTCGATCGCGTC
>JAEVYR010000110.1 GCA_023392645.1 Chloroflexota bacterium
TGGCTGTGCTTGGCGATGTTGGTGAGCGCCTCGACGACGAAGAAGTAGGCGGTGCCCTCGACGTCGTCGGAGAGGCGCTGCTCGAGCTCGACATCGACGTCGACCGGGATGGGCGAGCGACCGGCGATGGCGGAGATGGCCGCGTCGAGGCCCCGGTCGGTGAGCACGGCGGGGTGGATGCCGCGGACGAGGTCGCGCAGCTCCTTGAGCACGGTCTTCGACTCCTCGTGGCTGTGCACCAGCAATTGCTGGGCGCCGTCGGTGTCGCCGCTTTCCATGCGGTCGCGGGCGCGGCCGAGATCCATCGCCAGGGCGACGAGGCGCTGCTGGGCGCCGTCGTGGAGATCGCGTTCGATGCGGCGGCGCTCAAGGTGCATCGCCTTCATCACGGCCGAGCGGCTTTCGGTCAGCTCCTCGACGCGCTCGGTGAGGATCTCCTCGGTTGAGCGGGCCAGCAGGCGTTTCGCGATCTCGCCGTGCAGCATGGCGAGCAGGTTGACACCGATGCTCAGCGGCACCAGCAGGATCGCGCCGACCACCAGCGCCCAGATCGACTCGGGGAAGCTGTTGATCTGCCACCAGAAAACCGAGCTGGTGCCGCCGAAGAAGGCGATCACCGGCGCGATCGCGAACTGGAGCGGGATCAGCGCCACGGCCAGCTCGAACAGCCCGAGCGGGAAGAGCAGCATCAGGTAGGCGACGTCGCGCCAGAGCGCCTGGGTGCGCAGCATGCGCCAGCCGCGCTTGATCCAGCCGCCATCCTGCGGCAGGTCACGGTAGGGCGAGGGGATGTCGATGCCGAGGAAGACACGGATGCGGCTGCGCTCGAGGTGGGTGCCCCAGACGAGCGCGCCGATGGTGGCGGCGAGGATGGGGATGCCGATGCCGACGACGGTGAGCGCCCCGCCGACCGAGAGGCCGACGACCGCGACGACGAACCAGAAGATGCCGAGCACGCCGCTGAGCAGCAGGAAGGCGAGATCGTTGAGGATTTTCCACGAGCGCACGCCGGGCAGGTCGTGGATGGTGTGGAAGATCGACTCGGGCTCGTCGGTGAGGGTGCGCCCGAGCCGGCGCAGCGAATCGGGCGTCTGGGCCGGCCTGGCGGGTTTGAGCGTGGTGGGGGTGGAATGGTCGGTCATGGTCGGTTGGGTCCTGTGGGCTGGGGTGCTATTGACCGACGACGCTGTTCGCGGCGCTGAGCGGAGCCTCGATCAGCGCGGAAGGACCAATCGGCCAGGCCTGCGTCGGGCCGTGCGGGAAGTCACCCCATCCCAGGCGGGAGGCCGGCAGGATGATCGACTGTGGCGCGACCTGCGGCATCGTGGCATGGGCGGGCGTGGGGTCGGCGGGCTGCTCGGTGAGCAGCGCCGCGACCAGCGCGGCCGCCGCGAGGATGGTTGCGCCGATCGATACGGCGCGGGGCAGCGTGGTGCCCGCGTCGAGGTCGACGATGCGGCGTGTTGTGGGTCCCGCGGTGCTGGCTCTGCTGGCCATAGGGTCCTCCTCATCGGTCACGGTCAACGTGATCGTGAGTTCATTGTCGGAGCATAGCGCCTGCGGCAACAGGCGGTGTGCACGCAATCCGGGGGGAGGGTTAACCCGACCCTCCATGACCGTGCTGCCGTATCCCGGGGTGGCGCAAGACGCGTGGCGTGGCGCCGCCGCGCGTCCCCGGGCACAGGACCCCCGGGGCTACCTCACGGCGATGAGATCGGCCATCGCGCGGGTCGTCGGCGCACAGCGACGCGCTCGTCCCGTACGGGCGAGTCGACGACCAGACGCGCCAGCCGGCCGGGCGTGAGATCGGACCGCTGCTTTCGGTCGGAAAGGACTGCGGTGAGGCGGCGCGGTGGCGACCCTGGCAGGAGCGCCGGCTCCCCTCTCAGCATTTGGATGGCGCGGTCGTGGTGAACTGGCGTCGTCCGGCGTCGACAGCTCGCGGTGATGATTGGGACCCAATCATCAACTTTACGACACGGGATCAAGTCGCTGCATCGCGGCGAGCGCGTCGACGAAGCGAACGAGCACGTCGATGGTCGCGGCGGCGTCCCCGACCGTGATCTTCTCGGCGGGGTTGTGGCTGATGCCGCCCTCGCAGCGGGTGAAGAGCATCGACACGGGCATGATGCGCGACAGCGCGGCGGCGTCGTGACCGGCGCCGCTGAAGAGGCGGGTGGCGGGATAGCCGGCCTGCTCGATGGCGGCGGCGAGCGCGCCGGAGAGGGCGTCGTCGCAGGTCATGCCCTCGACCTTCTGGCCGGTGTGCCAGACGACGTCGACGCCGCGTTGGGCGGCGATCGCGGCGGATCGGGTGCGGATGGTGTCGTAGAGCTGGTTGACGACGGCGACGTCGGGGTGGCGCAGGTCGAGGCTGATGCGGGCCTCGCCGGGGATGACGTTGCTGGCGGCGGGCTTCACCGCGATCTCGCCGACGGTGGCGACGGCGTGCTCGATGTCCCGGGCGAGGGCCTCGATCGCGAGCATGATGTCGGCGGGGGCGGCCAGGGCATCGTGGCGGTCGGGCATGGCGACGGTGCCGGCGTGACCGGCGGCGCCGGTGACATCGAGGTGGGCGCGCTGGGTGCCGA
>JAEVYR010000244.1 GCA_023392645.1 Chloroflexota bacterium
GGCCGGACTCGCGCTGGCGGCATTCCCGCAGCGTGAGGACCCGCGTGACGTCGTCGTCTCCCGGCACCATGTCGGGCTGGCCGACCTGCCGCCGAATCCCGTAGTCGGCACCTCGTCGCGCCGGCGCGCGGCGCAGGTGCTGGCCCTGCGGCCGGACGCCGTGATATCAGACCTGCGCGGCAACATCGACACGCGATTGAAGAAATCGGCGACCGAGCACTATGACGCGATCATCCTCGCCGCCGCCGGGCTTGCCCGCATGGGCTGGCTCGATCGCGCGACCGAGCTGCTGCCGATCGAGCGCTTCACGCCCGCGCCGGGACAGGGGGCGCTCGCGGTCGAGACGCGTGAGACGCCGGACGCCGCGTTCGCCCTCGTCGGCGCGATCGACGATGCGCGTATCCGGCAGGCGCTGGAGATCGAGCGGTCGTTCCTTCGCGGCATCGGTGGTGGCTGCACGACGCCGCTGGGTGCCCACGCGGTGGTCGAGACGCTGCATGGGCAGGCGATCGCGCGGTTTTGGGGGATGCTCGCTCGCGACGATTACAGTGCGCTCGAACGGGTCTATGAGGAGTGGCCAGTCGAGCGAGCCGCCGACGCGGCATTCGCCGTCGCGCGGCGACTTTTCGCCGAGGTGCGGCCGAACCGTGTCTTCGGCGCGACTGAGCTCCCAGCCCACCAGCTCGAAGGCATGAAGGTGATCGTCACCGGCACCGACGACCTGACCGAACGCCTGGCGGGCGAGGTCGGCCGGCGCGGGGGAGATCCCTTGGCGATCGAAACGATTCGGATCGCGCCGCCAGCCGACCCGCGGCCGTTGGAACGCGCGGCGGAGCGACTTCGCGCGGGCGAATTCGACTGGGTCGCGATCACCAGCCGCCAGGGCGTCTCCGCGATGGCCGGGGCGCTCATACACATGCCTTCAAATACGAACGTGGCCGCCGTCGGCGAGTCGACCGGGGCTGCGCTGCGAGCGCTCGGCATCGAGCCGGCGGTCGTGGCCGAGACGCCGACCGGCGAGGGGCTGGTCGCCTCGCTTTCCAGCTGTGTCGGCACCGGCGACAGGGTGCTGCTGCCGGTGTCGAGCCGGGCGCGGGACGTCGTCGAGCGGGGACTGACGGCGCTCGGCGCCGAGGTGACGCGCGTTGACGCCTACGCGACCGACATCGTCACCGCGCCGTCGCTGGACGTCCTGCCGCTGGTCGAGCGAGGCGAGATCGGTGCGGTGATGCTGTCGTCGCCCTCGGCGGTGCGTGGGTTCCTGGCGCAGTACGGCACGATGCTGCCGGCAGTGTCGGCGGCGGCCTTCGTCGCGATCGGACCGGTAACGGCGGCAGCGATGCGAGAAGGCGGCCTGCCGGTGCACGCCGTGGCCGACTCCCCCAGCGCGGCCGGCATGGTCGAGGCGCTTGGCACCTACCTCTGGGGCGAGCGCATGGGAGGATCGGATTCGTGAATACCTTCGTCAGAACCCGGCGTACGCGAATGACGCCGGCGCTGCGGGATTTCGTGCGGGAAAACCGCCTGCTGCCGAGCGACATGATCGCGCCGCTCTTCGTGACCGAGGGGCGGGACGTGCGGAACCCGATCGGCTCGATGCCGGGGCAGGCGCAGCTCTCGATCGATCGGTTGCTGGTTGAGGTCGGCGAGCTGGTCGCCGCCGGAGTGCCGGGCACACTGCTGTTCGGCATCCCGACGGAGAAGGACGCAGAGGCGACCGGCGCGTGGGATGAAAACGGCATCGTCCAGCGCGCGGTCGCGGCGATCAAGGACCGCTATCCCGACTTTCTGGTCGTCACCGACGTCTGTGCCTGCGAGTACACCGACCACGGCCACTGCGGCATCCTGGTGGACGGCGAGGTCGACAACGACCGAACGCTGCCGCTGCTGGCGCGAACGGCGCTGAGTCACGCCCGCGCCGGGGCGGACATCGTCGCGCCGTCCGACATGATGGACGGTCGTATCCAGGCGATCCGGGCCGCCCTCGACGACGATGGTTACGTCGCCACGCCGATCCTCAGCTACGCCGCCAAATACGCTTCCGCCTTTTACGGACCGTTCCGCGAGGCGGCCGAAAGCACGCCGGCGTTCGGCGACCGCCGCTCGCACCAGATGGACCCGGGCAATGTGCGCGAGGCGATGCGGGAGATCGAAATCGACATCGCCGAGGGTGCCGACATGATCATGGTCAAGCCGGCGCTGCCGTATCTCGATGTGATCCGCGCCGCCCGCGAGCGGTTCGACCTGCCCTTGTCGGCCTACAACGTTTCGGGCGAGTACGCGATGGTCAAGGCCGCCGCCGAGCGCGGCTGGATCGATGAGCAGCGAGTGACGCTGGAGGCGCTGTTGTCGATGAGGCGCGCCGGCGCCGAGCGCATCTTCACCTACCACGCAAAGGAGGTTGCGACGTGGCTGCACGAGTGACGACGATGACCGGCCGTGACCGGTTCCTGACGACGCTGCGCGGCGAGCAACCGGATCGCACACCGGTCTGGTTCATGCGCCAGGCGGGTCGCTGCCTGCCAGAGTACCGCGCGCTGCGAGCGAAGCACCCGTTCCTCGAAATGGCGACCACGCCGGAGTTGGCGGTCGAGGCCACCTTGATGCCGATCGACCGATTTGGCATCGATGGCGCGGTGCTGTTCGCCGACATCATGCTGCCACTGACCGGCATGGGCGTGCCATTCGAGATCCAGCCCGGCGTCGGCCCGGTGATCGAGTCGCCGATCCGCGATGCGGCCGCCGTCGACGCGCTGCGCGTGGTCGAGCCCGAAGAGGGGACACCCTACGTGCTGGAGGCGGTGCGGCAGTTGCGGCGAGAGTTGGGCGACCGGGCGGCACTGCTCGGGTTTGCCGGCGCGCCGTTCACGCTGGCCTGCTATCTCGTCGAGGGACGGCCGTCGAAGGAGTACCCGGCGGCCAAGGCGCTCATGTACAGTCAGCCGGATGTGTGGCATCGGTTGATGGAGACGTTGACCGACGTCACGATTCGCTATCTGAAAGGTCAGGCGGAGGCGGGCGCCGATGTCGTGCAGCTCTTCGACTCGTGGCTCGGGCTGCTCGACGAAGCGACCTTCCGGGAGTACGTCTTTCCGTACACCTCGCGCATTTTCGCTGCGATGAAGGGTGTCGTGCCGGCGGTGCATTTCAGCACCGGCACCGTGCACCTACTGGAGGCGATCGGCGAGACCGGAGCCGACGTGGTCAGCGTCGACTGGCGGCTGCCGATCGACGTCGCCTGGGACCGGCTCCCGGCGGGCACCGGCATCCAGGGCAACCTCGACCCGGCGCGCCTGATGGCGCCGTGGGAGGTGATCCGCGCGGGCGCCGACGACATCCTCAAGCGCGTAGACAGCCGCCCTCGCCACGTCTTCAACCTCGGGCACGGGGTCATGCCACAGACCGATCCGGACAAGCTCGCGCGCCTCGTCGAGCATGTGCATGCGACGAGCGCAAGGAGAGCCGATGACGGACGAATCGAGAACGGTTGAGGCACCAGAGGGAACGGAGCGGATCGGGGCGATCGCCTGCTGGGCGTTTGGCGTCGCCTGGGCGATCTGGGGACTCACCGGCGTTTCAGCCGGCTTCGCGCTCGCGGCTGCAATCGTCGCCGTGCTGGCGGTCGCCGTTGCCGTGACCGTGTTTCGCGGCGGCGACGGCCGGCGCCCGAGGAGGCTGCCGCGGGACTGGCAGCGGCGCTACAACCTGCTGGTGGTCGCGCAGTTCGTCCTCATCTTCCTGGCATCGCTGGGCCTCGGTATGGTGGGGGTGCCGGAACTGATTCCGCCGGCCATCTGCCTGATCGTCGGCATCCATTTCATCCCGCTGGCCGGCATCTTCGACATGCCGGCATACCGCGTGACCGCCCTTGGTCTCTGCGGCGTCGCGGTCATCGGCGGCGCGCTGCTCGCGCCGACCGGAGCGGCAACCGTCCGGGCGGTGGTCGGGCTCGGCGCGGCGCTCGTGCTGTGGGCCGCCGCGGTGTCGGTCCAGCTCGGATATTTCTCCCGTTGATCTCTCCCGACAATCAACGCTGATGCTGGGCTCGGATACACCCTGATCGCTGGGCGACAGTCTCCACACCAGGTTCGCGACCGATTTCGTGTTGCCGGCGAACTTATCAGGTGATAAATTATCGATCGATAAGGAGCGTTGGATGATGTCACCGGATGCGAGCCGGGAATCGGTACAGTCAGAAATCCTGGCGGCGGCGAGGCGGTTGTTCATGAGCCGTGGGTATCGCGCAGTCTCGACGCGCGATATCGCCGAGGCGGTTGGCGTCACCCAGCCTGCGCTCTATCACCACTTCGGCGGCAAGGAAGCGCTCTATGTCGCGGTGATGGAGGCCGAGCTGGGGACGATCTCTGGCGAGATGCGTGCTCAGGTGCGGGCCGACGCGTCGGCTCGGGAGCGGCTTGTTGCCATCGCGACCGTTTTGGCCGGGCGTGGCGAGCACGATCTCTCGCAGATGTTTCACGACCTCCGGCACGAGATCTCGGCGGAGAACCGGCGGCGGATCGGGCAGGCATTTCACGAGGCGATGCTGTCCCCGATCCTCGCCGTCATCGAGGCCGCCGTCGCGGAAGACCTCATCGCGCCGGAAGTGTCCGGGCTCGAGCGTGGCGAAGCAGCGATGCTCCTGATGTCCAACGTCCGCCTCCTCGTCATGTCTGGCGGCGGGCCCGCCGGTGGCGTCGATCGCTCGCCGGAGACGATCGGTCGCCTGGCGGTCGCGCTCTTCATCGGCGGCCTCGCGCCCCATCGAACACGATAACGAACGTCCGCTTTCGCTGAGATCTGGAGCACGCGCATGTTGCACCGCATCACCGACTTCTCGTCGTCGCGCCGCGGCAAATGGATCGTCATCGCGATCTGGTTTGTGCTCGCCGCCGTGGTGGTGCCCCTGGCGCCGTCGCTGTCCGATGTCACCAACAACGATTCGTCGACCTTCCTGCCCGACGATGCCGAGACCACCGAGGTCGATCGGCTGGTCAAGGAGCGGTTTCCCTCCGACACGACGCCCGCGATTCTCGTGTTCCACAATCCCGATGGATTGACCGACGAGCAGAAGGGCTTCGCGAAGACCATCGGCGAGTGGGCGGCGTCGGACGACGCGCCGGACAACATCGACGCTGAAGGCATCGTCTCGGTCTACACCGTGCCGCAGGCGGCCGAGGGGCTGATCTCCGAAGACGGCACGACCATGACGATGATTGTCGGCGTCACTGGCGAGCCGAACAGCGATGCCTATCTCGACGCGATCCGCGCCATTCGCGAGCAGGCCGATGCGGCCCCCGACGGCGTCGACGTTTCCGTCAGCGGTCCCGGCGGACTGATTCTCGACCTGATCTCGGTCTTTTCGCAGATCGACGTCTTCCTGACACTGGTCACGGCGGCGCTGGTGCTGGTGCTGCTGATCGTGATCTACCGCTCGCCGGTGGTTGCGCTGGTGCCGTTGCTCGCGGTCGGCTGGGTTTTCACGCTGGCCGGGTCGGTCGCCGCGGCGGCCTCCGAGCAACTCGGGTTTCTCGTCAACGGGCAGGCGCAGGGCATCACCACGGTGCTGCTGTTCGGCGCCGGCACCGACTACTGCCTCTTCATCGCCTCGCGCTACCGCGAGGAGCTGCGGCGATATCGGGATCCGCACGAGGCGATGCGAGTGACGATGCGGGCGGTGGGAGAGTCGATCGCGTCGTCGGCCGGCACCGTGCTGGTCGCCACGCTGATCCTCTCCTTCGCGACGCTTCGCTCGACGGCCGCGCTCGGTCCGCTGCTGTCGATCGCGATCGGTCTGATGCTGGTCGCCGGCCTCACCCTTGTGCCGGCGCTGATGACCGTCTGCGGCCGGTTCGCGTTCTGGCCCTTTTCGCCGGCGTTCGAGCCGGGCGAGATCGATCACGCGCACGAGACCGCGCAGGGCCTGTGGGGCAGGATCGCGACGGCGGTCACGAACCGGCCCGGCGCCTGGCTGGCGGGTTCGGTCGGCCTGTTCCTGCTGCTGTCGGTTGGCCTGACCCAATACACGGTCACCTACGACAGCATCACGTCACTGCCGGCGGGAACCGAGGCGCGGGAAGGGTTCGAGACGCTGCGCGACGCCTTCCCCGCCGGCGAGTCGGCGCCGGTCGAGGTCTATCTCGTGCTGGACGATGGCGCGAGCGTCTTCGACAACCTCGCCGCGATCGACGCGATGACCCAACGGTTGTCGGAGTTCGAGGGCGTCGCGTTCGTCGAGTCGATCACGGCCCCGTTCGGCACCGACGGCCCGATCAGGCTCGATCAGGTCGCGGCCGCGGTCGAGCAGGTGCCACAGCCGATCCGGGAAGCGATCGACTCCGGTCAAACCGAGCGCCCCGAAGGCGACGAGGGCCAGGGCGACGAAGAGTTGGCTCGGGCGATCGGTGTCTACGCGATCACGTCCGACTACCGCTCGCCGGACAACGGCGTTGCCCGGTTCGACGTGATTCTCGAAGACAGTCCCTATGCGATCGACCAGATCGATCGCATCGGCGATTTCCGCGAATTCGCGCGGCAGGCGGCCGACGATGCGGGGATTGCCGGGCAGGTGCTCGTCGGCGGCGAGACGGCGACCGACTACGACACGAAGCAGGCGAACGAGTCGGACCGCGCCTTCATCATCCCGGCGATCCTGGTCGCGATCGGCATCATTCTCGGTCTGCTGCTCCGTTCGGTCGTCGCGCCGATTTACCTGCTGGCGACGATCGTGCTGTCCTACGTGGCCACGCTCGGCATCTCGTCGGTGGTCTTCACGACGGTCTTCGGCTACGACGGCGTCGGCTCCGCCGTGGCGTTGTATCTTTTCGTCTTCCTCGTTGCGCTGGGCGTGGACTACAACATCTACCTGATGGCGCGTATCCGCGAGGAAACGGCCGACCAGTCCATGCGCGACGGCGTGCGGGTGGCGCTGAGCCGGACCGGCGGCGTGATCACCTCGGCCGGCATCATTCTCGCCGGCACGTTCGGCGCGCTGATGACCTTGCCGCTGCGGGATCTGTTCCAGGTCGGGTTCGCCGTCGCCCTGGGTGTGCTGCTCGACACGTTCATCGTGCGATCGGTGATGGTGCCGTCGATCGTGACGCTGCTGGGCCGGTGGAACTGGTGGCCGAGCGGGCGGTCGCGCCGTGTCGATGCCGAGGAGGGTCGGGCAGGCAGTTCCTGACCGAAGGTTGGTCGTCGCCGGAGCCGGTATCATTGATGCGATCGCCGGCGATCGCGCCGGCGCGCGTGCGTCTGTGGAGCACCGATGGCGGCGACCGGCGATTCTTCAGGTAAACCGGCACGAATCCTCGTCGTTGACGATGAGCCGACCGTGCGCGAGATGATCGGGCTCAACCTCAAGGCCGATGGGCACGAGGTCGTCCTCGCCGCCCGGGGCGATGAAGCGCTCGATGTCGCGCGGGCATCCGCTCCCGATCTCGTGGTGCTCGACGTGATGTTGCCCGGCCGCGATGGACTCGAAGTCTGCCGCATCCTGCGGGCGGAATCGACCGTGCCGATCCTGCTCCTGTCCGCGCGGGGCGAGGAGATGGACAGGGTGATCGGTCTCGAGGTCGGCGCCGACGATTACCTCACCAAGCCATTCGCCATGCGAGAGCTGTCGGCGCGCGTGCGGGCGATGCTGCGCCGGCGCCGGATGTCGGCTCCGCTTCCGGACGGGGCCGATGCCGTCACAACGTCGCTGGTGGTCGGCGACGTCGTGATCGATCCGCTGCGCCACGAGGCGAGCGTGAGAGGCGAGGCATTGACGCTGACCGCGAAGGAGCTCGCCCTGCTGGCCTACCTGGCGCGCAACCCCGGCATCGTGCTCTCGCGCGAGGCACTGCTGAGGGAAGTGTGGGGATACGACTATCCGATGGACACGCGCACGATCGATGTCCATATCAGCGGCCTCCGGCAGAAGATCGAAGAGCATCCGGCGCGGCCCCGGCGCATCCTGACGGTGCGCGGACGCGGGTATCGACTGATAGCGGCAGAAACGGAAACCCACTGACGTGTTCGATCCGCGTCTCGGCGAGGACCTGACCGAGCACCCCTGGTACGAGCGTCTGGTGCCGGGCTCGCTGCGCGTTCGCCTGATCGTGCCGTTCGTGGTGATCGTGGGGCTGGTGCTGTTGGTGCTGGCCCTGCTTCTCGGGGCACGCGCACGCGAAATCTACGTCGACCGTCTCGAAAGCGAGCTGGTGACGCAGGCGCGGACGATCATCGGCGTTGCCGGAATGGCGGATGGGTCGGGCGCGTCGGTCGACCTCACGGACGTGGTCGCCGGACTGCCGGAAACCGGTGAGCATCGCGTGACCTTGATCGCGGCGGACGGCGCGGTGCTGGCCGACACGTCGGCTGGCGATGGCGACACGCTCGAGAACCACAACGGCCGCGAGGAGGTTCGGGAGGCGCGCGCGAAGGGAACCGGCAATGCCGAGCGGCGCAGCGCGACCACCGGTGTCAGCTACCTCTATGAGGCGACGCTGCTCGACGACGGCACGGGCAGGGTGCTCCGCATCGCCGTACCGCTGACGGAGGTCGATGCGGTTGTCGATCGCCTGCAGCGCTACCTGTTCATCACGGCGCTGGTGGCGCTCGCGCTGGTGACCGCGATCGCGGTGTTCATCGCGGTTCGGTTGGTCGGGCCGCTTGAGGAGTTGCGCGCGCTTGCCGGGCGGGTCGAACGGGGCGATCTCACCGGGCAAGCGTCGCCGTCGGCGGTGACCGAGATCGACGCGGTCGGCCACGCCTTCAACATGATGACGCACGGGCTCCGGACCTCGCTGGACGACCTCGACCGCGCCCGCACGCGGCTTGAAGCCGTGCTGGCCGGTCTCGAGGATGGCGTGGTGCTGACCGACATGCACAGCGAGGTGCTTCGCATGAACCGGGCGGCCGAGCGGATGCTGGCGACCACGGAAAGCCAGGCGCTCCATCGCCCGTTCATCCAGGTCGCGCGCGATCACGAGTTGGACGACCAGCTCCAGCGCGCGCTTCGGGGTGAGCGAGCGCGCCCGCGCGTGGTTGAGTACGGCCTTCAACGGCGACAGCTACAGGTCGCGAGCACCACTGTGAGCGGCACCTCGGAGCGGCTGGGACTTGTGGTTCTGCGCGATGTCACGGAGCTGCGCCGGCTGGAAGGTGTCCGTCGGGATTTCGTCGCCAACGTTTCACACGAGCTGCGCACGCCGCTGACGTCGATACGGGCGCTGGTCGAAACACTCGAGTCCGGCGTGGTCGACGATCCGGCGCTGGAGTGCGATTTCCTCGGCCGGATCGTGCAGGAGGTCGACCGCCTGACGAACCTGGTCGAGGATTTGATGGACCTGGCTCGCCTCGAATCCGGTCGGGACATTGGGCAACGAGAGCATGTCGATCCCGTCGAGCTGCTGCGCACTGCCGGCGAGCGGCTGCGCGAGCAGGTTGACCGAGCCGGAATCGAGCTCGTGTACGAGCTTCCTGCCGGTCTCCCTGAGGTCCTGGTCGAGCGTCGTCGGATCGAGCAGGTCGTGATCAACCTCGTTCACAATGCGATCAAGTTCACGCCGTCCGGGGGGACGATCACGATCGCGGCGAAGGTCGACGGGGAGTGGATCGCGGTCGAAGTGCGCGATACCGGAGCGGGGATCGCCGCCAGTGAGGCCGCGCGGCTCTTCGAGCGCTTCTACAAGTCGGACAAGGCGCGTCGTTCGGATGGCACCGGGCTGGGCCTGGCCATCGCGAAGCACATCGTCCAGGCGCATCTCGGCGAGATTTCGGTCCGCAGTCAACCGGGCAAGGGCGCGGTGTTCACGTTCACCCTTCCGGTGGCGATGGGTCCGACAGCGATCGAGAGGCCGGTTCCAGATGCATTCGCGGCGACTTCTTGAGACTTTCGGGTGCGCGGAAGGCGAACAGCAGGCCGATCGCGAGCAGCACGCCCGCCGTCGTCTGGAGCGACGTGATCGACGAGGTTGCGTCGGCGAGGGCGCCAAGGGCCAGCGGTCCGACCACGTAGCCGGAGTCGGAGATGGCGCGAAAGAGGCCCATCGCGGGGGCGGTCATCCCCGCTGGGGCGATATCAGCGGCATAGGCGGCCGGAGTCGCGCCGCTGATGCCCGACGCCGTGCTCCACACGAGCGAGGCGAAGAGGTAGAACTCGAAGCTCGTCGCGAGTCCGAACAACAGCATCGCTGCTGCCGAGAAGAGCGTGCTTGGCACGATGATCGCCTTGCGCCCAAAGCGATCGACCAGCAGGCCGGCGGGGTAGACGAAAATCAGCCCGACGATGCTGATCAAGCCGATACCGATGCCGATCTGGTCGGCGCCGAGTCCGATTTCGTCCTCCGCGAAGATCGGAATCACGTTGAAGAGCGCGCCGGTACGGGCGCCGGTCGTCGCGAACCCGACAAGGCAGATCAGGAGAAAGCCGGGAGTGGCCAGCAGGGCGGACATCTCGCCGCGGGCCGAGAGCGGTTTGGCGCTTGCCGCCGAGCGCAGCCGGTGGGCCAGGTGGCGCGTCTCCGGCACGAAGAACCATGCCAGCAGCGAGACCCCTCCGGCCAGGATCGCGGACACCCAGAAGGGCGCGGCGAGACCCACGCTTTCGGCCAGCCAGCCGCCGGGAAACGCGCCGGCGCCGACCGAAACGAGGAAGACGCCCTGGTAGATCGCCATCACCCGGCCGCGGTTCTGGCTGGTGGTGATATCGGCGACCACGATCTGCCCGCCGGTGAGCACGAACGCCGCGCCGGCGCCGGCGACGAAGCGGGCGGCGAGGAACAGCTCGAAGCTCGGGGCCACCGCGCAGCCGGCGGTGCCGACCACGCTCACCATGCCGCCCACGGCCAGCGCGATGCGGCGGCCGCGGCGGTCGGAAAGACGCGCGGCGGGAACATTGACGAGAAAACGAGCGAGCCCGAAGACGGCAATGGTCAGCCCGATGGCGGACTGCGATACGCCATACTGCTCAGCGTACAGGGGCACGACTGGTACGATTGCCCCGAAGCCGAGCTGGTTGACGCTGATCAGCACGCACATCCAGACCAGGATGCGCCACCGCTCGCGATCGAGACCGATACCCCGGCTGGATGCCACCTGCGTCCTCCCCATTTTCGACCGACTCAGCATCGACGCAGATCGGCGAACGCGCAAGTGCGACCGCCGGCCATGAGGAACCATGCATGACCGAAGACCAGTGGGCGCGGCCCGACCGACGCGCCTGGATGCCGGAGGAGCTGGCCGAGCGCTACGAGATACAGCGCGAGCTGGGCGCCGGCGCGGCGGCGGTGACGGTGGCCGCGTTCGACCGGCGGCTTGGGCGGCAGGTTGCGATCAAGATCCTCAAGCCGGAGGAGGAGCGCGACGCCGATTTCGCGCGCAGGTTCAACCGCGAAGCGCAGGCCGCCGCCGCGATCAGCCATCCCAATGTCGTCAACGTCTACGACGTCGGCCAGGACGGCGACCTCTACTATCTCGTGATGCAGCTTGTCGACGGGACGGACCTGAAAGGCCTGATCGCGCGGGATGGCGCGCTGCCGTGGCCCCGGGCGGTGGGAATCGCGCGGGACGTGCTTGCCGGGCTCGGAGCAATCCACGCGGCCGGCATCGTCCACCGTGACATCAAGCCCCAAAACGTGCTGATCGGGCGCGATGGGTCGGTGCGCGTGACCGATTTCGGGGTTGCCCACGTCGAGCGCGACTCGTCGCTCACGGCGGCCGGCACGACGGTCGGCACTGCGGATTACATGGCGCCCGAACAAGCCCAGGGGCGATCACCGACGCCGGCGGCGGATGTCTATGCGGTCGGCGTGCTGCTGTACGAGATGGTCACGGGGCAGTTGCCGTTCCACGAGCCGACGGCGATGGCGACGATGCTGGCCCACATCCAGCGTGACCCGCCACCGCCGGTGGCGCCGCGCGGAATGGAGCCGCTGCCGCGCGGGATAGTGCTGGCGATCCAGCAGGCGATGGCCAAGGA
>JAEVYR010000249.1 GCA_023392645.1 Chloroflexota bacterium
CCGCGCACCTGGGCGCGGGGCTACGGATGGCTGCCGCGATGATCCTGCGCATCTGGGCGCGGGGCTACGGGTGGTTGCCGCAATGGGCCGCTATGACGGGTGTGCCGCCTGGCGCGGTCAGGGAGCGTCTGGGTTGGCGTCAAGGGCGTCGAGGGCGTCGAGGAAGGCGAGGGTGCGGTCGGTGAGCAGCGCGGCGGCCCTGGGGTCGTACCCGGGCGCGGAACGGTCGGCGAAGAGATGCGCGTCGCCGGGGTAGAGGAAGAGCTCGGCGTCGGGGACCGCCGCCACCAGCGCCCGGGCGGCGTCGATGTCGCCCTCGTCTACGAAAAAGGGGTCATGGTCCATGGCGTGGATTTTCACCGGCACGCCGTCGGGCCAGCGTCCGAATTCCTCGACCGGCAGGCAGGAGTGGAAAAACAGCGCGCCGCGCGCCCCGGGGCGGGTCTGGGCGAGGTTCTGGGCCGGCATCACGCCGAGCGAGAAGCCGCCGTAGACGACGTGCTCGGGCAGGTCAGCGGCGGCCTGGACGCCGCGCTGCATCACCTCGATGAAGCCGATCTCGTCGGCGTGAGCGACGCCGGCGTCGACGGTGTCGAAGGTACGGCCGTCGAACAGGTCGGGCGTGTGCACGGTGTGCCCGGCGGCGCGATGGTCATCGGCGATGGCGACGACGCCGTCGGTAAGGCCCAGGGCGTGGTGGTAGAGGACGAGCTCGGCCATGGTGGTGACTCCTGTTCGGGTCGGGTGCGGCACGAGCCGACACGATAAACCGAACGCGTCCGATCCGGCAAACGCCGGGCATGTGGGCCAGCGGGCTTGGCAGGCGCGCCGGCGTCCGTCGCGCGGGCATTGCATGATCGGGTCAGGGCGGGGTCACGGCTTCCCGACCGGCTGGCACCGCGTATACTCGACGGCAACGGGACCCTCAGTCTGACTATCGCGAATCGCCGGCCCGACCGGCGCGGTGGAGTGGTGCATCATGCGTATCGTGCACGTAGTCCTGCTGGCGTTGGTGGTCATGCTCGGTGCCGGGCCGGCGCTGGCGATGGCGCAGGACGATGGCGTCGGGTTCGAGGACATGAGCGGTATCCAGCAGGCGGTGACCCGGAGCTTCAGCAGCCCGAGCGACCGCGAGCTGTCGGCGGGTGTGAACGCCCCGCGCGACCTGCGCAAGCCGCTGGTGGCGTTGCTGATGACGGCGGTCTACAGCTTCGATACCGAGGCGAACGCGGCGGCGTCGTTCGAGCTGCTCAAGACCGACATGAACGCGACCGGGTTCGGCGGGCAGCCGCTGGAGGTGACGCCGGTGACGCTGCCGGTCGGGATGGAGCACACGGCGGGGGTCGCCACCGACACGGCGTTCGGCGAGACGTATCACTTCGTGCTGGTGACCGCGCGCGACGGCATCTTCATCTACACGGTGATCGGCATCATGGCCGGCGGATCGCCGGAGGCCGCCGTCGCGTCGACGCTGAACACGATGGAGAGCCGCGCCGCCGGCTCCGACCCGGGCTCGTTCGACCCGACGGGTGGGTCGACCGGCGGGCTGTGGGACAAGCTGCCGACGCGGGCGATGGTCGAGCGGGAGTTTCGCGGGATCGAGTCGGTCGAGGACGCGGCGCCGTTCCCGGCGTAGGGCACGACGACCCTCGCACCGCGTCACACGGGACGTGTTATTGCCAGGGGATAGCTTCCGCAGTGCCGCTACAGGAGCGGCACTGCGGACGTCGCTCGGGTTCCAGGTCATTACGACCGGAGGGCGCGATAGCGCAGAAATCTCCCCCATTCGGACTGCAATGCGGCAGGGAAGAGATTGCTGGACTGCACAGCCAGCGGGTGCTCCACTCCAAGTGACAGTCTTTTTGCGTCGACGGGTCGTTGCCCGTCAGGCCCGGCTGACGTGGCCGCCGATCAGGCCGCGGCGCTGCTCGTCGTCGTCGCGCTCGCCCGAGCCGCCCTTGCCGTCGTCGCTGTGGAGCAGCTCGACCACCGGTGGGTCGAGCAGGATGTCGCTCAGCTCGCGAATCCAGTTGCGGGTGTCGTCAGCACTGCCGAGCCCCTTCTCGCGGTAGCGGTCGAAGGCGTCGAGGCTGTCGAACTCGACCTCGACCTGCAGCGCGGGGCCGCCGGGCGCGCGCGTCAGCGGCACCAGCAGGCGGGCGGCGTGGCCGTCCCCGCCGGCGGCCGTCACCGACTGGCGGAGCAGGTCCATCGCCTTGTCGCGATCGACCGGCTTGATGTTGTACGAGAAACGCGCGAGATACATCGCCTTCCCCCTTGGGTTGTCCACGGTTCAACACCGGCGTTGCTGCAATTCCCGTGCCGGGACGCGGGCGGGCTCAGCAGGGGATGACGAGGCTGAGCGGACCGCCCCAGATCATGCCCTGGAGGGATGACGACTCGCCCGTGTAGTCGGCGAAGACGATATCGACCGGGTTGCCGTTGTCGATGCCGAGGCTCGCGCCCCAGGTGTGGGCGAAGACCTCTCGCGTGATGACGGGGTTGGCCCAGAGGAGGTCGTCGCGCAGGCGCTGGTCCGCCGGGATCTGGGCGTAGAGATCCGAGGCCATCGCGACGATGCGGGCGGCGCCGTCGCAACTGTGGCCGGATTCGACCCCCGCGTCGGTGAGCAGGATGCTGACGCCGACCGGCGTGCTGGTGACGCTGACGATGATCGTCGCGACCTCCGGATCGTCGGGGCAGACGATATCGATCCGGCCCGGATCGCCGCAGCCGATATCCGCCGGGGGCGGCGTGCTCATGACGGGAAGCGTGGTGATGGTGGTGAGCAGCAGGGCGAGCAGCATCATCGCAGTGACTCTCCGGGGAGGGGGCCGGCGCTACGGCTCGGGCGGAGCGTCGAACGTGAGCCAGGTGTCCCGGCGGCGGAAGAGCAGCGTGTGGAAGAGATGATACGCGGCGAAAACCTCCAGCGCGAAGGGGAGGTAGCCGCCGTAGCCGAGAATCGGCATCTCGAAGACCTTGAAGCACCCGACGTGCGGGACGTGGTAGACCCACTTCGGCATCGATTCCGAGTTCCACATCTCCCAGAAGAACCCGCAGGTCAGGCCCGCCGCGAAGAGGGTGACGACGGTGTCCCAGCGGCGATCGGCGACCTGTCCGGCGATGCTGACCGCGCCGGAGAGCCGGTTGACGACGTCGACGGCGAGGAAGAGCCCGATCCAGACGAGCGGGAAGAGCACGTCGGAGAAGATCAGCGAGCCGGCGAACATCGCCAGCCCGAGCGCGCCGATGGTCATCAATCCGGCTCGGGAGGGGGCGATGCGCAGCCAGCGCAGCTCGCGGTCGAACGGCGGCACGGTGCGCCAGAAGGTCGCGGTGACGAAGAGCGCGGGCATCACGGTCGAGAATGAGAGCGAGGCGAGGAGGAAGAAGGTCAGCGGGCTGTAGTCGCGCGGGGTGAGGTACTCCCAATTGCCGAGGAAGCGGTTGGCGAATTCGAACACCCACCAGAGCGGGATCGAGAAGGCGAAGAGCAGGGCGAAGCGGCGGGCATCGCGAGTCAGGAGCGAGGTTCCGGCGCGGAGCACGGT
>JAEVYR010000407.1 GCA_023392645.1 Chloroflexota bacterium
CGGCCCCCCGGCGGCCCCGTTGCGGGGTCGATTCTCCGCTGATCAGTACTGGTCGCGGCGGGTGCCGCCGCCCCGGGTGTCGCGACCCTTGAAGCCGCCACCGCCGAACCGGCGACCGCCACGCCCCTCCTCGTTCCGGCGCGAGCTGAAGCGACCGCGCGGTCCGCTGCGTTGGCCGCCCCGGCCGCCGCCGGAGGAATCCGAGGCGACCTCGACGTTCACCGGCCGGCCCTTGACCGAAGCCGAGTTCATGGCATCGATCACCTGCTGGGCCATGTTGTCGGGGACGTCGACGAAGCTGAATGTCTCCAGGATGTCGATCGCGCCGATCGCGCGGCCCGGGATGTTCGCCTCGTTGGCGATCGCGCCGACGAAATCCTGCGGCCGCACGCGGAAGTTGTGACCGATATTGATGAACAGGCGGGTCATGCCGGCGTCGCGGCTGCCGCCGCCCCGACGCGGACTACTCTCGCGCGGGCCGCGATCGCGCTCGCCGCCGCGTGGCGTTTCCCGGCTGCCGATGCGGGCGAGATCGTCGTCCTCGGTCGCGTCGGTCGTCGCGCGGCCGGTCTCGTCGGCGTAGAGCTTGAGCACCGCCGCGGCGAGGTCGGTCGCGTCGTAGTCCTCGGCCAGTTCCTCGATTGGCTCGAGATAGCTCTCGAACGATTCGCGGTCCGCCGCCGCCTCGGCGACGATTCGCTTGAGCGCCTCGCGTCGCCGCTGGTTAACGTCGGACGCGGTCGGCAGCGGCCGGAACTGGATCTTCGCCTTGGTGACCCGCTCGATCTGGTTGATCAGGCGAATCTCGCGGCGAGTCACCAGCGTGATCGCGTTGCCACCCTTGCCGGCGCGGCCGGTGGGGCCGATGCGGTGAACGTAGGTCTCCGGGCTTTCCGGCGCGTCGAAGTTGATGACGTGACTGACATCGGGAATGTCGAGTCCGCGAGCCGCCACATCGGTGGCGATCAGGATCTCCGCCTGGCCGCCGCGGAAGCGTCGCATCACCCGGTCGCGCTGCGCCTGGCTGAGATCGCCGTGGATGGTTTCCGTGGCGTAGCCGCGCGCCATCAGCGCCTCGCCCAGCTCATCGACCATGTGCTTGGTCCGGCAGAAGATCATCGTCGAGCTTGGCACCTCGGCGTCGAGGATGCGGGTGAGCGCGTCGATCTTGCGCGAGCGCGGGATTTCGTAGAACGTCTGCTCGATCTCCGGCACCGTCAGCGCCTTGCCGCGGACGGAGATGCGATGCGGCTCGTTCATGTACCTGGTGGCCAGCTCGGCGATGCGCGGTGGCATTGTTGCCGAGAAGAGGGCCGTCTGCCGCTCCTCTGGCGCGTGCTGCATCACCCATTCGATGTCGTCGACGAAGCCCATATCGAGCATTTCGTCCGCTTCATCGAGGACGAAGAAGCGCAGCGTGTCCAGCTTCAGCGTGCCGCGGCGCATGTGGTCCATCACGCGGCCCGGCGTGCCGACGACGATGTGGACGCCGCGCTGGAGCCCGCGAAACTGCCGCTCGTAGGGCTGGCCGCCGTAAATCGGCAGCGTCTCGACGCGCTTGTGGCGCCCGAACTTGTGTAGGGCCTCGGCGACCTGGATCGCCAGCTCGCGGGTCGGCGCCAGCACCAGCGCCTGGACCTCGCGTCGCGACTGATCGATGTTTTCGATGATCGGCAGGCCAAAGGCGGCGGTCTTGCCGGAGCCGGTCTGCGCCTGGGCGATGACGTCGTCACCGGCGAGCATCGACGGGATCACCTTCTCCTGGATGGGAGAGGGGATCTCGAAGCCGACGTCGGCGATGCTCTGGAGCAGCTCGTCCGAGAGCCCGAGCGACGCGAACGTCGTGATCGGCTCCTCGGCGGTGGCGTCGGGTGCCTCGGTCGTTTCCGGGCGCTGGAGCGTGGCGGTGCCGCGCTGGTGGGCGGCGAAGTATGGATTGGCGAAGAGGGCGAAGCCCCCGAAGATCGGATGATTCATGGTCGTGTTGACTCCTGGCGACGGTCGCTGACCGTCCACCCAAAACTGATGACCCGCACGGCGGCACACCGGCCAACGGCGCCGGCGCTGTCGCAGCGGATCGGTTCAATTGCTGGTGTGGTGTCGCAAGGACTCGCGAGGAGTCATCCCACCTGTCACGGCTTCCGTCGGCGACAGCCACACGCCCGATGCGCACCCCTGGTGCGATGCGAGCAACGTGGCGTCCCTAGGCGTGCCGGTTGCTCACGATTCCGCCGGCCGTTGATGGCTGGTCGGATACCTGCCCGTGAGAGATCAGGATGCGCGGCGCGGCGAGGGAGTTGGTGCCGGGCTGGGTGGCGATCCTGTCAGTCGGTGGGGAGTAGTCACGTCCCGTTCCGCGTCTGGCGCGGAGCCCCGTCTTTCGATCTGTGCGAACAACGAGGGATACAACGAGCGGGGCGCTCTCGTGACTTTCGGAAGTATAGCATGGATTGTGCCAGCCCTGCCGGCCCGCCACGGTGGACGATCGGTTGCCTGTGAGTGGAACCCCTGTTTCCGATCAGCGTTGGCGCAGCTCGAGTCCACCTGTCAGTTCAACACGCACAGACGCCTCGTCGTCGCCTCCGGAATCGTGGGAATCCCACCACGCGGCTTCCTCTTCGAGCGACTTGCATGAAGGGGTACGGCCGGGCGCTTCGATGCGTAGCCAGGATCGCCTGTCGGTCGGGGAGCGGTCTGGCTCATGGCGTGTCTTCGATGGTGACGGTTGCATCCTACATCGTGAACAGCCCGGCGAAGAAGGCGCCGACCGAGAAGATCAGCGCGAGGATGGCGAACATCAGGAACGAGCCGCGGCTCTGGACCGCATGCGGCGTCTTCTTGACGTAGCGCTGCCACAGCAGCGAGAGCGCGAAGACGAGCGTGCCGCCGCTGATGCCGAACCAGAGAATGGTGTCGAAGCTCATGGGGAGAACAGTGTCCTGATGATTGCGGCGACGACCGGGATATGCCCGGCCCGTACGAGTGATCTGGCTGGATCGGATTGACGGCGAACGACGCCAGGGAGGGCATCGTCGGTGCCCTCCGGAGATGATACGCGACCCCCGGCGTGGCATCATTGCATCAACGACACGGTGGCGTTTGGTGACGAAGCGAGGATTGAGATGGCCGATTCCGGCGGCATGCGCGGGCGCCGCGAGGAGCGCTACACGATCGAGGAGCTCGAGCGGCTCAGCGGCTACGCGCCGCGCACGATCCGCTACTACATCGCGCGCGGCCTGCTGCAGCCGGCCTACGGGCGCGGCCCGACCGCGACCTACGACCGCGATCACCTCCGCCGCCTGCAGTACATCGATCTGCTGAAGCAGGAGCGGATGTCGCTCGACCAGATCCGCGAGCACCTCGCCGAGATGGAGTCCGCCGACATCGAGGTCGCCCTCCGTGGGCAGTTCAGCCCCTCCGCCGACCTCTGGCGGCACCTGCGCCTCCACGACGATCTCACCCTGATGGTCCGCGACCGGCAGCAGGGCCGTCGCGACCCGGCGCTCGACATGGCCTTCGACCTGATCATCGAGTACGCCCGCTCCGTGCTGGAAGATCTCGAAAGGCGGGTCGACCATGACCGATGACTTCGCGGGCAACACCAGCCGCGGCTGGTATCGCATCGATCCCGGCAAGTGCCTGCACCCCGACGTCGCCGGCCAGCCCA
>JAEVYR010000469.1 GCA_023392645.1 Chloroflexota bacterium
GGATGCAGACCTTCGCGGGCGAGAGCCCGCTCGGCGCCGAAATCCCGCTGAGCGAGCCGCGCCTGTGGTCGCCGGAGGACCCGTACTGCTACACGCTCCTCGTTCGTAACCGCGCCGGCGACGGGGAGATCGTCGAGGTCCAGCGGCAGACGGTCGGCTTCCGCAAGGTCGAGATTCGCGACCAGCAACTCTGGGTCAACGGCGTCTCGATCAAGATCCAGGGCGTCAACCGGCACGACGACCATCCCGATTACGGGTACGCCGTGCCGTACGAGGCGATGGCGCGCGACGTGATGCTGATGAAGCAGCACAATGTCAACACGGTCCGCACCTCGCACTATCCCAACGACTCACGCTTCTACGAGCTGTGCGACCGGCTCGGCCTGTTCGTGATCGACGAGACCGACCTCGAGACGCACGGCATGGCCGTCGTCGGCAACTGGTCGCAGCTCACCGACGATCCCGACTGGAAGGCGGCCTGCATGGATCGCCTCGAACGCATGGTCGAGCGGGACAAGAATCATCCGTCGATCATCATCTGGTCGCTCGGCAACGAGGCCGGCTACGGCCGCAACCAGGACGCGATGTATGACTGGCTGAAGGCGCGCGATCCCTCGCGGCCGGTGCATTTCGACACGCAGCTCCATCGTGAGGACCCGGTTCACGCCACCGACATGCTCAGCACGATGTACCCGACGGTGGAGGAGGTCATCCGGCAAGGCAGGAAGGACGAGCCGAAGCCGTACTTCCTCTGCGAGTACGCCCACGCGATGGGCAACGGGCCGGGTAGCTTCAAGGAGTACTGGGAGGCGATCCGTGGCGCGAAGCGCAACATCGGCGGCTGTGTTTGGGAGTGGGCGGACCACGGCATCCGCCAGTTCACCCCGGACGGCGAGGAGTGGTTCGCCTACGGCGGCGACTTCGGCGATTTTCCCAACGACGGCACCTTCTGCATCGACGGGTTGACCTCGCCCGACCGCGAGCCACACCCGAGCGTCATCGAGATGAAGAAGCTCTATGAGCCGATCGCCGTCGATCTGGTCGACGCGGCGGCCGGCTCGATTCGCATCACGAACCGCCGCTACTTCACCGATCTCGCCGATCTCAACCTGACGTGGGAGCTGCATGCGGCGGGCAGGAGCGTCGCGTCCGGATGCATCGACGCGAATCCGGCCGCCGGCGAGTCCGATGAGGTCACGGTCACCGAGCTGGCCGGATCCGGCGAGCCGGACACGCTGGTCGACGTCGTCGCGACGCTCGCTCACCCGACATCGTGGGCGAAGGCCGGGCACGAGGTGGCTCGCTGCCAGCTGGAGATTGTCGCGCCCGAGGAGGCCACCATTCCGCCGATGCCGGCGGGTCCGGTCGTCGTCGAGGATCTCGGGCTGGCGATCCTCGTCACGACCGACCACGGCGAGCTGATTGTCGATCGCAAGGCCGGCACGATCACGAGCTGGGTGGTCAACGGGCAGGAGCTGATCGTGGCCGGGCCGCAACTCGACGTCTACCGCGCGCCGACGTCCAACGACAAGTACATGTTGGCAGCGTGGGAGCAGGCGCGCCTGGCGCATCTCGCGCACGATGTCCGCTCTTGCGAGATTGTCGACCAGTCGGAGACGAGCGCGACGATCGAGATCCATGCGGCGCTCGGTGCGCCGTCGCGGCGGCCGGCGTTCGCCGTCGTCACGCGCATCGTCATCGACGGCTCCGGCGACGTCATCATCGAGACCGACGCCACGCCGGACGAGTCTCTGGCAGGGCTGGAGACCTTGCCGCGCGTCGGGCTGACGATGCAGGTGCCCGGCACGTTCGAGCGGGTCGTGTGGCGCGGGCTTGGGCCCCACGAAAACTACCCGGATCGCCGCGAGAGCGTCACGCGCGGCACGTGGACGCTGCCGGTGACGGAGATGCCGGCGAACTACATCGTGCCGCAGGATACGGGCAACCGGGGCGAGGTGAGCTGGTCCTCGGTCGGGCCGGCAAACGGCGCCGGGTTGCTGGCGTGGGGCGATGAGCCGCTCGCGATCAAGGCGGTGCCGTGGACCAGTCACGAGCTCGCGCGCGCGGCGCACGCGACCGATCTCGAGCCCGGCCTGACGACCGTGGTGTCGTTCGATCACCGGGTGGCGGGGCTGGGCTCGTCGGCCTGCGGGCCGAAGCCGCTGGAGCAGTATCTGGTGCCGCCGGAGCGGTTCCAGTTCCGGGTTCATTTCCGTGCCGTAACGGTGGGCGCACAAACGGTGTGATTTCGGGTACACTACACTCACGCTAGGTATCCCAACCTCGCACCGGTGGTTTCGCATCGTCGGTTCGAGGAGGCGCGGCGACACGGTGTGACGCGTGGCCACGGCGATGCCGGCAAGACACAAGACAGGGCACGGGCGGACTGCCCGCGCCACAGGAGACAAGACAGGAAGACCAGGTTTCATGCCAAGCGGAACAGTCAAGTGGTACAACCCCGAGAAGGGGTTCGGATTCATCGCCCCGGATGCGGGTGGTGAGGATCTTTTTGTGCACCGGTCGGCCGTCGGGTTCGATATCCCGGGTGAGGGTGACCGTGTCGAGTACACCGTCGGGCAGGGCCAGCGCGGCCCGACCGCGATGGATGTGCGCATCACCGAGATCAACCGCAACCCGCCGCAGCGCGCCCCCCGGGCGGACCGTGGCCCGCGCGTCGATCCGGGAACGCTCGAGACCGTGACGGGCACCGTCGTGCGCTACGACGACGTCAAGGGCTTCGGCTTCATCGACGCGACCGATGGCTCGGGCAAGACGGGCATCTTCTTCCACCGCTCGACGGTGGGCAACGAGAACCCGATGCCGGGTCAGCCGGTGGAGGCGCAGGTCGCCGACACGGACCGCGGTCTTCGCGCCGAGTCGGTGCGCTTCCTCGACTAGCCGTCGATTCGACAACCAGACACACCGAAACGACCCCCGGAGCACCGCTCCGGGGGTCGTTTGCCCGCCGCGGTTCCCATGCGCGCCGTCCTGCGCTACCCTGTCGCGACCTGTTGGCGGCCGTGAGGGCACAGGGCGCTCTCA
>JAEVYR010000539.1 GCA_023392645.1 Chloroflexota bacterium
GGATCGCGTCGCGCGACAGCACATGCCGCGCGTTGCGCGCGAGATACTCCAGCAGGTCGTACTCGCGCGCGGTCAGCGCCACCGGGGCATCCTCGTGGCGCACCTCGCGCAGGGTGGTGTTCACTTCAAGCTCGCCGACGCGCACGACGTCGTCCGGCTCGACCCGGCGCAGCACCGCGCGCAGCCGGGCCAGCAGCTCATCGATGTCGAACGGCTTGGTGAGATAGTCGTCGGCGCCGATGTCGAGGTTGCGAATCTTGTCCGATGAGCGGTCGCGCGCGGTGAGCATGATCACCGGCGTCGCGTCGCCGCGCCGGCGAAGGCGGACGAGAATCGTCTCGCCATCCATGCCCGGCAGCAGGATGTCGAGGATGATCGCCTGCGGTCGAAAGCTCGCCACCGCATCGAGCGCGGCGAGCCCATCGGTGACGGGACGCGCATCGAGCCCCCGGTGTCCCAGCTCGAGCTCGAGCAGGCGGGAGATCGACGGATCGTCCTCGACGATCAGGATGCGCGTTCCCCGTTTCAGCCCTGTGCCGTGCATGTCCGCTCCATCGTCTCGTCTCGGCGATACGCCGGGAGTCGGGGACGGAGCGGGCGATCAGTCCCCGTCGTCCTCCGCTTCCTCGGTCTCGTCATCCTGGGCCTCGATGCCGCTTTCGGTCGCGGCCCCCGGTTGCTCGCCGGGATCCTCGGCGCCCTTGTCGAGCCCGCTATCCTCGGGCACACCTGGCTCGGTGTCTCCCTCGTCATCATCGTCGCCGCGGGTGCATCCGGCCAGCAGGGCGGTGACACCGAGGCCAGCGAGCAGCCCGGAGCGCCGGAGCAGCGCGCGACGGGTCTCGACGGCATCGAGATGGCCGATGCCTTCGTTCGCGTGTGTCTCTCGCATGAAGCGTCGTCCTTTCGATCAGACCATGTGAAGTCTGCCGTGGATCGACGCAAGTATGGTACCGCCGGCCTCGGCGTCATCGCGCGCCAAGATCGCGCTCGGCAAGCAGCACCGGCCCGAGCACGGCTCCGAGGATGCCGCAGCCGATCGCGATGAAGCGGGCGATCTCGTCGAGATCGAGCACGAAGGCGGCGAACGCGGCGAGAACGATACCGACCAGGTAGCCGGCCACAAGGCCGATAAGGACTTTCACAAGGGTTTGCATCAAACGGTCCTTTCGAAGTGCGGCCCGCGGTCCTCCTCGCCGCGAGCGAGGGCGAATGCGCGCGTGGTGAGCCAGAATGCGAGCACGAGCATGATCGACCCATTCAGCGGGTGGAAGGCGTGCATCATCGTGCTATCGACCTCGATGAAGGCGTACTGCGCCATGAAGAGTACAAACAGCAGCAGGGTTCCCACGATCACCCGCGTGCCGGCGCGGCCGAGCACCGCGGGAATCCACATCACGTAGGGCAGCAGCCCGAGCATGTGGCCGAGATCGGTGTGGTCCTTCCAGCGCACGGGGTCGTCGAAGTAGCTGACACCGACCAGGAAGAACTGGGCGAACGCGCCGAGCGTGAACAGCGTCGCGAGCGCAAGCAGCACCCAGCGGGAGCCGGTCACCAGCCCGGCCTGGTGTTGCGGCATCGTGGTATCGGTCATGAGTGAGCACCCTCTTCTATGGGTCAATGCCCACACGGGAGACTGGCGGTCCCGCCCCCAGGATCGGAAGCGAGACCACCGCTATCAGGCTCAATCGGCCGCGACCGGCTCGCTGCCGTGCGGGTGGTCCGGGACGAACCGCTCCAGCCACGACGGCAGCCACCAGTTGACGTGACCCATCAGCGCCACCGCCGCCGGCACCAGCACCCCCCGGATCAACGTCGCGTCGAGCAGGATGCCCGCCGCCAGCCCGGTGGCCATGATCTTCACGTCCACTTCCGGAATGGTCGACATCGACACGAACGCGAGGAAGAGGATGATCGCCGCCGTCGTCACCAGGCGGCCGGTGTGGCTCATGCCGCGCACCACCGCCTCCGTCGTCGAGCCGGTCCGGTCATACTCCTCTCGCATCCGGGCGAGGATGAAGACCTCGTAGTCCATCGACAGCCCGAACAGGAACGAGAAGATCATCAGCGGCAGCCAGCTCGGGATCGCCCCGGTCGGCTCCATCCCGAAGAGCAGCTCCGTGCCGTGGCCCTCCTGCCAGACGAGCACCAGGATGCCGTAGGTCGCCGCCACCGACAGCGCGTTCAGGAGCACCGCCTTCAACGGCAACACGATCGACCGGAACGCGCGCACCAGCAGCACGAAGGTCACCAGCAGGATCGCCGCGAGGATCAGCGGGAAGTTGCCGTAGGTCGCGTCGATGAAGTCGACATCCCCGGGGATCGTCCCGCCCACACGCACCTCGCCCGGCATCGCATGAGCGGCGGCACGGACCGCCTCGACCGTGTCCCGGCCCGCGCCGGCGCTCTCGCCGCTCTCCGGCAGCACCAGCACGAGGGCCGATCCATCCCGGCGCCACTTCTCGCCCTCCGGCGCGACGGCCGTCACGACGCCGTCGACCTCGGCCAATCCGCGGGCAACCTCGGTCGGATCGGCGTATTTTACGATCACATCGTAAGGCGTCGTCACGCCCGGCGCGAAGCCAGCGTCGTTCATCAGGTCGCTGGCGACGGTCTCCTCGGCGAACGAGGTCGAGCCGGGCGAGCTCAGCTCGATCGAGAAGGCCGGAATCGTGATCGCGATCACCAGCGCCAGCGACGCGATCGTCGCGATCACGCGGTGGCGCACGATCAGCTCCGACCAGCGGTGCCACAGGCGGCTCTCCTGATCGCCCTGGCGCAGGCGGGGCCAGTCGACCTTCGGTCCGATCGTCGCCAGGATCACCGGCAGCAGCGTGATCGCCACCGCGACCGAGATGAAGGGGATGAGCATGCCGCCGAGCCCGATGCTGCGCAGGAACGGCACGTCCAGCGCGACCAGCGCGATCAGGCTGATCGCCACCGTCGTGCCGCTGAAGACGATCGCGTGGCCGGCCGTCTCCATCGCCCGCTGCACGGCCTGCTCGTTGTCGTCGGTCTTCGACCGCTCCTCCCGCCAGCGGGTGACGAGCAGCAGCGAGTAGTCGATCGCGATGCCGAGCCCCATCAGCGCGATCAGGAACTGGACGATGAAGCTGACCTCGGTCAGCTCGGTCAGCCCCAGCACGAGCAGGTAGCTGGAGAGGATCGCCACGGCGGCGACCACCAGCGGAAGGAACGCCAGCGCCGAGCCGAAGGTCCACCGCAGCACGATCAGCGCGCCGCCGGCGCCGATCAGCGTCTCGACCAGCACGCCGGTGCTCTGCTCGTCGCCGCTCGCCTGCTCGGCGTTGGCGAATCCGGCGGCGTGGACCGGCGCTCCCGCCACCGTCGCGCCCTGCAGCGCCTGCTCGACGGCGGGTTCGCTCGGCGAGGGACCGTCGAAGGCGGGGAGGGGATAGATCAGCGCGAAGGTTGTGCGACCGTCGTCGGAGACGAACGCCGGGTCCCCCGTCGATGCATACGAGACGCTGCGGGTCTCCGGCGCGGCCTGCTCGACCGTGTCGAGCACCGCCGAGAGATCTCGTTGTACAGCGGCATCGTCGACGGTCGTGCCCTCGGGCAACTTCACGACCACGGTGTAGGGATTGCCGAAGCCTCCCGCGCCGTAGGTTTGGGCGATTTCGGTGTTGACCTCGGTCGATTCGGTGCGGGGCAGGTCGAACCGGGTCGAAAGGGCATCGCCGACCGGCCCGGTCGAGATGATCCCGGCGACCATCATCGCGACCCAGACGAACACGACGAGCAGCTTGTGCCGCAGCACGAAGCGCGAAATAGATGCGAGACTCACGGAAACACTCCTTCAATGGATCGGGGTCGCGGCGCGGCGAATCGCCGCCACCAGTCATCGACTCCATCCTCGGAGGTGTTTCTGTGGCGTTCATAAGAGGTTTTGGCGCGGTGCTACGCGGATCGGGAACCGCGATGGATCAGGCGCTGATACCGCCCCAAGGCGGGCAGGGGATCGGGCGGCGCAGCCGCCGTGGGGGTGAGACTGCCCGATCCGAGCGACTTCGGCAAGCTCAGCCCAGGCTCCGGCGAGGGCCTGTGTTGCCCGTCCGCTGGTCGCGTAGCGGCCGCAATTGCCGGCTGACGGCGTCCGCTCAGCCGCGCGGGCGGTAGAACGCGCCGAGGATCGCCCCATAGATCACGTGCGCCGCCACCACGGAGATGGGCGTGCGGCGACCGTAGTTGAGCGCCAGGAACCCCGGCGGCTCCAGCGCCGCCGTCGGCGTCGGCCCCCGCTCCTCGCTCGCCATGCGTGGGTGCATGCTGGGCAGCGACGGCAACGCCACCACCAGCACGAACAGCGCGTGCACGAGCCCGATGCCCGCCCCACGCCACCATGTCGCACGGCGCCAGCTCTCGAACGTCGCCGCATAGATCGCCGCGAACACCCACCCGGCGACTGCGTGCATCAGGAATCCCGTCACCTTCGCCCGGTCCCGATCGGGCGTGGTCATCGTCCCCAGGATGTAGGGCAGGTTGATGCGCGTCAGGCGCATCTGTTGGCTGGCGGACAGCAGGCCGCTCAGCACCACCGTTCCGACGAAGCCCCACAGCAGCGTTCCACGAACGTTCATCGCGAATCCCTCTCTTCCGGCGGCACGGCGTTCCCATCGCCCATCTCGCGCAGTGTCAGCGCCGCATTGATCACGCCGACGTGGGTGAACGCCTGCGGAAAGTTGCCCAGGTGCTCGCCGCTGCCGATCGCGATCTCCTCGGCGAACAGTCCGACATCGTTGGCGTAGCCGAGCATCTCCTCGAACTGCCGGCGCGCGAGGTCGCTCTGGCCGCCCCGCGCGAGGCAATCGATCGCCCAGAACGAGCACAGGCCGAACGCGCCCTCGCCGGGCGTGAGGCCGTCGTCGGAGTCGGCGAGATAGCGATGCAGCAACGCGCCCACGCCGAGTCGCTCGCGCACGCGCGCCAGCGTCGATGCCATCCGCGGGTGCGTCGCCTCGATGTAGCCGTACCAGGGCAGGGTGAGCAGGCTGGCGTCGAGCGTATCGCCGTCGAACACCTGCGTGTAGCTGCCCAGCGCCGCGTTGTAGCCATGCCGCTCGATCTCGGCGCGGAGCGCCGCCCGCTCGTCGCGATATCGCGCCACGTCGAGGGCGATCCCGAACCGCTCGTGCAGGTCGATCAGTCGGTCGAGCGCCACCCAGCAGAGCGCCTTGGAGTGCGTGTAGTGCCGCGGCCCCGATCGCGGCTCCCAGATGCCCGAATCAGGCTCGCGCCACCGGTCGCACACCGTCCGGCCGATTCCGTCGAGAAACTGCACCGTGTCCCGGTCGAAGAAGGCGCGGTTCGTCACCACTCGGACAACGGCGTCGGCGACCTCGCCGTAGACGTCGAGCTGTACCTGGTCGTGCGCGCCGTTGCCGATCCGCACCGGCGCCGAGCCGCGATACCCCTCCAGGTGGTCCAGCGTCCGCTCCCGCAACCGCGTCTCGCCGTAGACGTTGTAGAGCACCTGCAGCCGCGGCCACGACAGGCGGGTCGAATGCAGCAGCCAGTCGCTGTAGGCGGCCGCCTCGTCCTCGTAGCCGAGCGCCATCAGCGCGCGCAGCGTGAAGGCGGCATCGCGCAACCAGCAATAGCGATAGTCCCAGTTGCGCTCGCCGCCGATCCGCTCGGGAAGCGACGTCGTCGGCGCCGCCACGACCGCGCCCGACGGGGCGTAGCACATCAGCTTGAGCGTCAACACGCTGCGGCGCACGGCCTCGCGATACGGGCCGTCGTAGGTACAGGCGGCGATCCAGCGCTCCCACCATGCGATCGTGCCGGCCATGCGCTCGCGGGCGGCATCGCCGAGCGCGGGGATCACCGCTGGGCCATCCTCGCTGTAGGTGAGCGCGAACGCCAGCCGCGCCCCGGCGCGAACGAGCGCCGTGCCCCCGGCGACCTCCCCGCCCGGCGCGACCGCCAGCGGCGCGTCGCCGCGCAGCACCAGCACGCCGGGCCCGGTTTCGCACCAGATGCCGGCCCAGCCGCGATCCCGCAACATTGCCCGTGGGCGCGCGTATCCCGGCTTCGGCTCGTATCGAACCCGCACCGACACCGCGCCGCTCAGGCCGACAACCTCCCGCAGGATCTCGCGCTCGGCCGTCAGGCGCATGCGCTTGTCGTGTTCCGACAGCACCGGCATCGCGTCGCGCAGCAGCACCGAGCCGGATTCCGTGTGAAAGATGGTCTCCAGCACGTTGGTGCCGGGCACATAGCGCCGCTCGGTCCGGAACACGCCTTCCGGCTGGATGACGAACCGGCCACCGCGGCCGGCGTCCAGCAGCGCGGCGAAGATCGACGGGCTGGCGAATGCGGGCCAGCAGAGCCAGTCGATCGCGCCCTCCCGCGAAACGAGCGCCGCGCTGCGGCAATCGCCGATGATGGCGTAATCGCCGATCGGTCGGTACGATTCCGCAGATTTCTCGTCGGCCCGCTGGTCGCCCACCAGGTTGGTCACGGGCATTGCCACCACTCCCCGCTGCGCTGCGTGCCGGTGAATATCGGTACGATCCACCGATCGATCGGCATAACCCATGCCATCGCCGGCGGCATCCGGCACCCTCGCCACATCGCCCCGATCCCTGTTGCTCCGCCGAATTTCGGTCGCAGCCGAAGCGTCCGCGACGCGCGGCAGCCCATACTGGCAGGTGAATGTTGTCGCGGCCTGCGAGGCCAGGTGCAGGAGGTTCATCGTGACGGACGCAACTCGGGCTCTCGATCTCGACACGCAGGTGGAGCGCGCGCGGGAATTCGCCGCGCTCCACGCCGCGGATGGGCCGCTGGTGCTCCCGAACGCCTGGGACGCCGGGTCGGCCCGCCTCGTGGAGCGCGCCGGCGCGAAGGCGATC
>JAEVYR010000553.1 GCA_023392645.1 Chloroflexota bacterium
CCCCCCGGCGCGCCCCAACCCCCCCCCCTTTTCTTTTGGCCGGCTTGCCGCTTAAAATCGGGCATCAATGTCATGATGCCTAAAAAATGAGCAGTATTGAAATCCGGTCGGCAGAGGAAGACGATCTCGATGCCATCACCGCAATCTATTCAGACGCGGTCTTGCACGGCACGGCCAGCTACGAGCTGGAGCCGCCGTCGCGCGAGGAGATGGAACTGCGCTTCGCAGCACTTCGCGATCCCGGCTATCCCTATCTGGTGGCGGTGCGCGACGGGGCGATCCTTGGCTTTGCCTATGCCGGACCGTTCCGGCAGCGCCCGGCCTATCGCTTCATCGTCGAGGATTCGATCTATGTCGCCCCCGAGGCCAAGGGACAGGGGATAGGAAGCCTGCTGCTGGAGCGTCTCGTGGCCGAGACGGAAGCACTGGGCTTCCGCCAGGTCGTTGCGGTCATCGGCGATGGCTCGCCGGAGAGTGCCTCGGTGCGGCTGCACGAGAGGCTTGGCTTCCGCCACTCGGGCCTGCTGGAAGGGTCAGGCTACAAGCACGGCCGCTGGCTGGACACGGTGTTCATGCAGCTTGCGCTGAACGGCGGTTCTTCCGTTTCGCCCGATCCGGCTTCGCTGCCCGCCCGCATGGGGCCGCCGCAGGGCTGAACCCGCCGCCTGCAGCCTCGACCTGCTCAGGCCTGTTGGATCACCCGGAGCTTCTTGTCGAACACGCCGAGCACGCGGGCCAGCTCGTGCCCGCGCTTGACGACGAGACCGCCGGCGGCGACCACGCTGAACGCCCCCTGCTTGCGCGCAAGCTGCGGGTCCTTCACGATCTGGTACAAGGGCGTCTCGCTGGTCCGGCGGAACACCGAGAACACGGCGCGATCGTCCAGATGGTCGATCGCATAGTCGCGCCACTCGTTGGCGGCGACCATGCGGCCGTAAACCCTGAGGATCTGGTCGAGCTCGCGTCTTTCGAATGAAACGTTCTGGGCGCGCGTTTCGCGCCGTGCCTCGGGAAAGGGAATCAATATTCCTATTTCTTCCCCACCCTCCCCTGCGGTTCCGCGTTTCGACATCCGGCGCGCTTCCCATGACAGTTTGGCAACCACCAAGGTTGCGCTTTCGCGCAGCAATTGCAAGCCCGCAGCCGGCTAAAGTGCGCCGCTTCGGAAGGCATTTCGGCAGATAAAACCTGCTGCCGCAACCTTTGGCATGCTGCCCCTCCGAAGCCGGAGCTCACGAACGGGTACAGCGTGTTTTCAATGGTGATTCAGCGCCATAATTCCGCCGTTTTTTACCCGCGTTCGCGCCCCATTGTCGGACAAACTTATCAACGTTGCCTGAGACGGTTCGGTCCGGCACCGGCCTGTAAACCCCAAGCCCCCCGCCCACGGGCCAGCGTCGGATCGAACCAACCTCGGTTCTCTTCCTTGAACCCCGGGTACGACGATCCCCCAAAACTCCAGCCGGCGCCTGCGTTTCAGGGGTGCCGGTTTTTTGCAGCCGCCTATCCCCGGGGCTGGGCCTCGAGCTTGCGATAGGATGCGGCGCCGAGAACAGGGCCAGGCACTCCGTCCTTGCCGACGGCCTGCAGCAGTACCGCGCAACCCCCGCTTTCGGGAATGTTCCTGGCTGGCACCTCGTAGGTGGTCGCCTCGCCTCGCCAGACCCCGGCGGCCTGCACATTGGTCACGGAGTTCCAGTAGGTGATGACCCTGCCTTCGTTCTCGCCTTCCTTCATGCGCACCGCCTGTGGCGGTGCGAAAAAGACCAGCATCACATAGGCCTTGGGGGCAATACCCTGCGCCGGGCCGGCGTTGATTATCAGGCTGTCGCCGTGGTGGCGAACGCTGACGTCCACGCTAAGCCCCTCGCCCGAGCTGTTCAGTTGCCGAAATGCCGCGTCGATTTCGCTGCGCTTGCCCCCGTTCACATGCACGCGCCCATTGATAACGGCCTGCGGCGTGTAGACCGATCGGGCGCCGAATGCGCGCATATAGGAATATTGGCGATCGGTGCTTTCCGAATTGCTCAGCGTGTCGCGCCAGCCGAGAGAATCCCAGTAGTCGACATGATAGGCGATCGCGACAAGATCGCTGGCGTTGGCGAATTTTTCGAAGATCTTGTCGGCCGGGGGGCAGGTTGCGCAGCCCTGGCTGGTGAAAAGCTCGATTACGCCTCGCGGCCGCGCGCTTTCGCCCGCCTTGGCCTCCTCACCCAACAGGGGCAGCGCCAGCAGCACAAGTGCCACCCGATATACGTAACCAATTGTCATGACCGTTCCAAAAGACAGCGTGTGGCAGGATGCCTGCCCTTCCTCCGCCGGAAGAATAGCCAGATGGCGGCGCAAACGTGAAGTCACGTTGCGGTGACATGTGTCAGGGATTACCGCGGCCACTTCGGGCAGCCAATAAAAAACCGCCGGTGCTGGCACCGGCGGTTTCGATGTTGCGGTTGTGTTCCGGCGTCAGGCGGCCAGGTCGCGCAGAACGTATTGCAGGATGCCGCCGTTCTTGAAGTAGTCGAGCTCGTCGAC
>JAEVYR010000535.1 GCA_023392645.1 Chloroflexota bacterium
CCCGCCGAGGTGGGCGATGTCGTAGGCGGACGAGTAGTTGTTTGGCGCGTCGTTGCCGTGGGGATTGGAGAAACGCGTGTCCGTGAAACCCTTCTCGGCCACGAAGGCATTCATCTCGTTGACGAAACCGTCGTGCTGGGCGATGGGATCGTCGCTGCCGGTGATGATGCCGCCGACGTAGCGCGCCAGCGCGTTGGCGCCGTCGCTGCCGGATGGGATCAGCAGTCCATAGAGTAATTGCGACACGGTCAGCGTGTCGCCGGCCTGGAGCTGCATGTTGGAGTACATGGGGTCGACCAGGTCGGACTCGACGATCGTCACTTTGTCCTGGAGGTCAGCGTACTTGACGGTCACGAGCGCGGTGACGATCTTGACCGTCGAGCCGATGGAGACGCGCTCGTGCTCATCCTTCGCGAAGAGCTCGATGCCGGTGCCGGCGTCGTAGGCATAGACGCCGGTGGCGGTGACGTCGGGCGCCGGCAGGGCCGCGCCGGCGGGCGCTGGCGCCAACATGGTGACGATCAGCGTGGCGAGCAGGGCGAGCGCGAGCATGGATCGCCAGAGGCGCGGTCGAATGGCGGTGGAGAGCGGCAAGGTTGTTCCTTGATGTGTGAGTGCGGTCGTGCCACGGCGAGGCGCGAGCCCGTGACCCGCTCCTCGCCGGTGCATCGGCGTGTTCGGTTGTCCAGTATACGGGGGAACTCGGACGCGCGGCGAATGCGGCAGGCGCGGGGTACACTCGATTCCGAGCCTTGGCGGCCCCGGCGATCCCGCCGGAGCCGCCGTCATTCGCACGCGACGCGAGGAAACGTGGATCGATCTCCAGACAACGAGCGCGGTCAGCGCCAGGGCATTCGCATCGTCGCCATCGGCGACGTGCATTTCCGAGTCGACACCCCGCCGTCGCTGGGTGTCGAGCTTCGCGATGCCGCGCGGGACGCCGATCTGCTGCTGCACACCGGGGACCTGACCGACAACGGCCGCCTGCTCGAGGTCGAGGCCGTTGCCGACCTGACCGCCGGTCTCGACGTGCCAACCTACGCCGTGCTCGGGAATCACGACCGCCGCAGCGTGCGCCGGCGCGAGTTTCGGCGCACGCTCGCAACCGGCGGCATCGAGCTGCTCGATGGCGAAGGGACCATGCTCGCCCTGGGAGGCGTTCGTGTAGGGTTGGTCGGCGTCGGAGGGTATGGCGGCGGGTTCTGGCCCGACGAGGCGCCGGACCTGATTTCGACACGCATCAGCCAGGCGGTTGCGGTACGCGCCCGCCGCGAGGCTGCCCGCCTCGAGCACGCGCTCGATACGCTCGCGAAGCAGGCCCCCGACCTGACAATCGTCAACATGCACTATGCCCCGACCACGACCACGCTGGGCGACGAGCCGATGATGAAGCACTGGATGCTCGGAAACTCGATCCTCGGCCGCGTCGTCGATCGGCACGCCGTCTCGCTGGTGGTGCACGGGCACGCCCATCTCGGCAACTACCGGGGCACCACGCCAGGCGGCACGCCGGTGCGCAACGTCGCGCTGCCGGTGATCGGGCATCCGGCGGTGATCGAGCTCGCCCCGGGCGGCGCCGTGCGCGATCTCGGCGTTCCAGGGTCCCTGCTGGACAGCGAGCCGCTGCCGGAGGCCCGATGAGCGCCTCTCACCATCGCCACGCTACCGGGATGCTGCGCCTGGACCGGCTCGTCAACCCGGATGCGCCCATCGACGCCGTCGCCGAGGCGCTCGCCGACATCGATCTCGTGGCGCTCGACCAGGATACGTTGCGACGCGGTCTGCGGCGGCGGATCGCGGCGATGTTGGGGATGGATTCGCGCTGGATCGTGCTCGCCGCAGGCATCGACGTCCTCTACCGGGCGCTGGTCGATTTGCGCCTGGAGACGGGGCCGTTCGGGGTGTTTCCGCCGACGCGCCTGGCCGAGCTCCAGCGCGTGGTCGATCGCGGCGGCGAGATCGCCGTCGCACCGCGGCGGGACGGGTTCGCGCTCGGTCTGGTACGGGACGACCGGCGGCTGCCGCCGGGGACGACCAGTGTGGTGATGTCGCCGAACGACCCGACCGGCACGCTGGTGGAGCTGATCGACCTGGTACGGCTGGCGCGGTCCAGCGGAATGGTCGTGGTCGACGAGCGGCATGGCGGATACACGCCGCGAACGGCGGCGCCGCTGGCGCGGGAGTTCGAGAATGTCGTCGTGTTGCAGTCGATGGAATGGTGGGGCGGGCTGATCGATATGCCGGTGGCGTGGGCGATCGCGCCGCCGCCGATCGCCGGCGCGCTGGACGCGCTGGTGGCGGGAGCGGCGCCGGATCGGCCGGCGCTGGTGGCGGGTCACGCGGTGCTCGACGACTGGGGATGGATGCGCCGGCTGCTGCACACGACGGCGCTGGAGAAGGGCCGGCTCTTCCGGCAGCTACGGAAGCTGAACATGCTGCACCAGCCCTCCCCGTCGTGGGCGAACTACCTGCTGGTGCGGTTCGCGCGGGGAGACGTCGATTTCTTCGTGCCGCGGCTGGACGAGCGTGGGATTCGGGTGTTCGTGCCCGATCAGGATCTTCTGCCCGGCCACATCCGCGTCTCGGCGGTCTCGCCCGAGGCGACCGACGCGCTCAAACGTGCCCTGATCGACATCGCCCTGGACCTGTGATGCCGCCAGAATGTCGGACTCGATAGCTACGCCGGGCGGGCGTCCGTCTTTCCGGCGGGCTCGGCGACCGACGGGGTGGGCGCGGGAGGTGGCGGCGCCTCGCCTGCGACTTCGGACATGCGCTCCTCGGT
>JAEVYR010000576.1 GCA_023392645.1 Chloroflexota bacterium
GCATCACCTTCGGCCGCTGGCCGGGTTTGGTCCATTTCGGGATAAATCCCCAGTGCATGCCGCGCACCACCCAGGCATCATCCTCCTCGACCACGAACGGCAGCGTCTGCGTCGGCGCGGCGTTCCAGTTGGGCTTCAGGTCGAAGTCATAGCGAATCGGCACCTGGACCAGTCGCTCGCTGAGCTCCTGGTAATCCTCGATCACGTAACGCCCGCACATGGATTTCGCCTTTCTCCGATCGTCGTGTCGTGCTGGTACACACGATACCCGGGTCGGATGCGCGATGCACCCGACCCGGGATCCAGAAGGGGGGAGGAAATGAGGAACGATACGTCAGGCCGCGGGGCGGTCGTGATGGTCACCGTGCCCCAGCGGCATGCGCGAGCCGATCGTGCTGGCCGGCGCCCGCCGGGCGGGCGAGATGCTGATCACGCGGTCCTCCGGCTGGTGCGCGGCGTGCCCGCGCCCTCCGATGAGTATCGGCAGCAGGGCCATCCCGCCGAAGAGCAACATCCAGAACGCCAGCACCACATCGATAAGCAGGTTGGTCATCGTTCGTTCCTTTCCCCGGTTTCGCCGGGACCCGTCGCAGTACGCGGCTGAGTCGGTTCGTCATTCTGCTGGCCAGCGCGCTGACCGGCAGTCGGCCGCCATCGCGGCCATGCGGGGAACCGGGGCGGGAAGGGTCCTGAGCAAGCGCCATGCCAGCCGGACCGCCCGGTGTCAGTCGGTTGTGCTCTCCGGCTACGCAGGACCGTTGCCATCGAGTCACCGCCTCTGTGGTGTACGAACGCCACCGTTTCGGGTGCGATGCCATTCGTGTACGAACACATGTTCTCAAATCGGTGCCGGCTTGTCAAGGGGTTTTCGGAACGAATGTTCGAATCCATCCATACCCGCGCGTGGTGCCGGCTGCGCCCGTCACGATCGGGACGCGGCACGAGCGCGAGCGTGAGACAGGCGGTCGCGAGCACTCGACGGCGCCGTCGGAACGCAGCACGCCGGGGGTCGCGATGACCGCGGGCGCGTTCGGAAGCACGTGGTGATGAACGGATCGCTGCCTGCTCGCTACCCGACCGGCGTCGCGGCCGGGCCTCCGGCGGAGGCGGATTCGAGATGCGACACGTAGATCGTCGCGCCACCGGTGGCGAAGTTCGCGACATCGGCGACCACCGCCTTGCCGGCATCGGACGCCAGCGAGGCCTGCAGGTCCTCCGCGCCGGCGTAGCGGAGCACGGCGACCCAGAAGTCCGACCCCGCCTCGCCGCCCGGCAGACCCACCAGCGGACCGTAGTCGGTGCTCTGCAGCGCCGGCAGGGTCAACGCCAGGGGAACGTGCACGTTCCTGTAGTAGGCGACGAACTTCGCCTTTTCCTCGGGCTCGCCGTAGAGGATGATGATGGCGTTCGGCTCGAGGTCGTCGATGCCGGGCGCCTCGTCCTGCGCAACGGCGTCGACGCGCCAACCGGCCGCCATCAACGTGGCGGCCACGCCGCCGCGCCCGATGCCCCGAATCACCGCGCGCCGCGTTGCGCTACCGCCTGATCCCGTACCTTCGTCCTGTGCGTGGTTCAAGAACTATCTCCTTCGATTGTACGTGCCGCCTGAGCCCGATAGTACTTGTAGATATCCGAAAATGGCAACAGGGTCGCCGTGCGGGCGTGCCAGCGGACGCCGCGGATGCCCGCTCACGCCAACCCGACACCTCGAACAAAGGGACTTGCCCCAATGGCTCTCGACCGCACCCGCCGCCACGCCCTCCTCGCCCAGCACGCCGATTCCTGGCTCCGGGTGGGCATCGACAACCTCTTTCGCGAATATCCCCACCGCCCCAGCTTCACCGTCACCGAGCCGGGGCCGTACCGCACGCACCGCGAGCGCCACCCCGTCTTCTTCGGCTCCTTCGACTGGCACTCCTGTGTCGAGATGTACTGGACGATGGTGCGCATCATGAAGCTGCTGCCGAGCTTGCCAGGCGAGGCGGATGCGCGCGAGGCGATCGACACCCTGCTCTCCCCCGCCAGCATGACCCGGGAGCTGGAGACCTTCTGTGACCCCGCTGCCGCCGGCATGGAGCGCCCCTACGGCTGGGGGTGGTACCTCACCTTCGTTCACGAGCTCGCCACATGGGACGATCCCGACGCCCGCCGCTGGCTGGAGCGATCCCTCTCGCTGGCCGACCTCTTCGCCGCCCGCTTCGTCGACTGGCTGCCGAAGCTCCATTACCCGCAGCGTGTCGGCATGCACGCCAACACCGCCTTCGGGCTGGCGCGATCGTGGGACTGGGCGACTCTCCAGGCCGGCCAGGGCGATCCCACGCTGCGCGACGACATCCGCGCGGCGGCGATTCGGCTGTTCGCCGGGGACATCGACTATCCCGCCCACTACGAGCCCAGCGGCGCCGACTTCCTCTCCGGCGCGCTGGCCGAGGCCGAGCTGATGGCGATGGTGCTGCCGGAGGGCGAGTTCCCGGGGTGGCTCGACCGGTTCCTGCCCGGCATCGCCGCGTCCGCGCCGGCGGCGCTGTTCCAGCCGGCGGTCGTCACCGCCACCACGGCCGGCCAGCTCGCGCACCTGGAAGGGCTGAACCTGAGCCGGGCGGCGGCGTTCGTCGCGATCGCGGCGGCGCTGCCGGAGGACGATGAGCGGGTCGCGCCGATGCTCGCCGCCGCCGAGCGTCATGCCGGGGCGTCGCTGGCCCAGGCGGCCGGCAGCGACTACATGGTCGAGCACTGGCTCGCCGCCTTCGCGGTGCTGCTGCTGGGTCAATGACCTGCGCCCCCATCGTTGGGGGCAACCCTGGTTTCCTTTCCCCAGCACCCGGTTGTCGCGGCCGAGACGTCGAGAAATCTCTCCCGTGCCGGCACTCCGGTCGAAACGACAAGAGGCGTTGGGAACGCTGGTTTGTCGCCATCACGCCCAGGCCGCCGGTCCGGTTCTACACTTGGGGCAGCAACACCCGCTTCACACCCCCGGAGGCTCCCCGATGCCGACCCACCCCGCCTTTCGCCTCGCCGCCGCGACGATGAACGACATCACCATCGTCGATGTCGCCGCCGACGGCATCGCAACCACCACCCACACCCTCACCGACCCCGCCACCTCCAGCGTCGCCATCGACCCCCTCGATCCCGATCGCATCGTCGCCGGAACCTTCGACCGCGGCGCCTGGCTCACGCGCGACGGCGGCGGCTCGTGGGAGTACATCGGTCACGGCATCCACTCCACCCACGTCTCCGCCGTAGCGATGAGCGCGGCCCGACCCGGCGAAACCGGCAGCGCGATCTACGTCGGCACCGAGCCCGCCAATCTCTATCGGTCCGAAAACGACGGCGCGACATGGGCGTTCTCCCCAGCCCTGTCGGAGCTGCCCAGCTCCCGCACCTGGTCGTTCCCGCCGCGTCCGTGGACCCACCACACCCGCTGGATCACGCCCCATCCGGACGACCCTGACCTGATCTTCGTCGGCGTCGAGCTGGGCGGCGTGATGCGTTCCACAGACGGCGGCCGGACATGGGCGGACCGCAAGCCCGGCTCGCAGCACGATTGCCACAGCCTCGCCATCCCCGCCGCCGCCACCGATCGTCTCTACGAAGCCGCCGGCGGCGGCGTCGCGATCTCCCTCGACCGCGGCGAAACGTGGCAGGCCGCCGATGACGGCATGGACCGGCACTACGCGTGGTCGGTCGCCGTCGATCCGGTCGATCCCGACTGTTGGTACGTCTCCGCCAGCACCGGCGCCAGGGCCGCGCACCGGCGAGATGGCGGCGACGCGCAGGCGGTGCTCTACCGCACCACCGACGCCGCGAGCTGGCACCCGCTCGGCGCGCCCGCGGGCGAGGCGCCGAAGGCGCACCTGCACCATCCGAACGCCACGATGCCCTACGCGCTGGCGACCATCCCCGGCTGGCCGGACGGGCTGATCGCCGGCATGCGCGACGGCACCCTGCTCGTCAGCGACGATCGCGGCGAAACCTTCGCGCCGATCGCGGCGGACATCCCCGGCATCCTGACGATGTCGTTGTGGACACAATAATTTGGATATGTCAATTGCGAGGCATTATCACACGTACACGTAACCCATCAGGGCGGTTGACGCGACAGGCCCCGCTCGATCAAGACAAGCGGGGTTTGTCCCAATAATCTTCAAACGGTATAGTTCGTACGCGGGGTGTGCCCGACAGTCAAGCTATCAGTACGGACGATTCGCATGCAGGGGGAAGGGATGCGACGCCTCGTTTCCATCACGGCGATGCTCATCTTGCTCGCAACCGTGACTGGGCCAGCCGCGACGCTCGCGGCGCCGGTCAATGTCGAGCCCAACAGCACCGCCGTCACCACCGATCGCCTCAACCTTCGCGGCGGCCCATCGACGAGCGACGCCGTGATCGCCGTGATGCCGGCCGGCGAGACCGTCACGCTCAGCGGGCAGTCGATCAACGACTACCTATTCGTCACATGGAACGGCCAGAACGGCTGGGCGCATCGCGAGTGGCTGGAGGTCGTCTCCGCGCCATCCCAGACCCCATCGACCGCAACCACCACCGAGCGGCTCAACATGCGCACCGGCGCGGGCCTTTCGTATTCGGTCATCGTCGTCATCCCGCAGGGCGCCACGGTCACGCTCACCGGTCAGGAAGCGAACGGCTTCCGCTCGATTTCGTACGACGGCCGCGACGGCTGGGCGTTCGGCGCCTACCTCGCCGAGAGCGCGCCGACCCCATCGCCCAGCCGATCCGCGACGGTCACCGAGCGCCTCAACCTGCGCAGCGGGCCATCGCTGGCCGACGGCGTCCTCGTCGTCCTGCCCGCCGGCGCCAGCGTCTCCGTCACCGGTGACGCCCGCAGCGGCTACTGGCCGGTCACCTGGAGCGGCTACAGCGGCTGGGCGCATGGCGACTGGCTCGATTTCGGCACCACGCCGCCGCCGACGCCCGAACCGAAGCCAGAACCCGAGCCCGAGCCGGAACCGGGCCCCCAGGGAACCGGCGTCACCACCGAAAACCTCAACCTGCGCTCGGGTCCGGGCACGACATTCGGCGTGCTGGTCGTCATCCCGGCCGGCACGAAGATCGCCCTCACGGGCGAGCAGCAGCAGGGCTATCTCGGCGTCTCGTGGAACGGCACCAGCGGCTGGGCGCACGGCGACTGGATCACTCCGGACGGCGCCGCCCCCACGCCGACCGGCACCGCCACCACCACCGACGACCTGAACCTGCGCGCCGGCCCGGCGACCTCGTATGCCGCGCTGGCGGTGATGCCGGCCGGATCGACCGTCACCCTCAACGGGCAGGAATCCAACGGGTTCCAGTCGGTCACCTGGAACGGCACCACCGGCTGGGCGTTCGCCGCCTACCTCTCGATCGGCCAGACCACGCCGCCGGAGCCGCCGGCCGAGCCCGAGCCGGACCCCGGCGCCGGTCCCGGCCCCGGCACCAGTGACGCGCCGTTCGATGTCACCAACACCATCGTCGGCCCGACCCGCGGCACGGCGGCTGAAGCCATCGCCTTCGCCCGCTCGCATGGCGCGCTGCGCATGGACGAGGTGGAGAACTACATCAACGAGGTCTACCGGCTGGCGCCGCAGATCGGCTTCGACCCGGCCATCATCGTCGCCCAGTCCAACCTGGAAACCGGGCACTGGACGAGCTTCTACTGGAACCGAGACCTGAACCCCGCCGGGCTTGGCATCTCCGGCAACCAGTGGCAGATCGAGCCGGTCTTCGCCAGCGGGACCATCTCCGCGCGGGCCCAGCTCGCGCACATGCATGCCGAAGTCTTCGGCAACTCCCGGCCGCTGCCGGCGGAGCTGCAGGGCATCGACCCGACGTACCAGAATGTCTTCAACGCCGGCTGGGCGGGCACGATTCGCACGATCGCCGATCTCGCCGGCACCTGGGCGGTCGATCCGGAATACGCCAACAAGATCGTCAACCGCGCCGTCGCGATCTACGGGTAGCGCGGCCGGGAACACGGGGGAGGGTCGCAACGATCGACCCACCCCCGTTTCGTGTCAGCCCCTGCATCCGGATCGCCGGTTACGGCCCGTATCGGCAACGCCAGCTCGCGCGCCAACCAAGCTTTCGGTCTCGAAAACAACGCTTGCCAACAGGCGGGAAGACTGGCACCATGACGCCGCTGGCAGCCGTTTCACCGGAGAGGATCACCTGGCCGTGCACATCGCCGTGGGAAAAGAGGTCGACGAACATCGTATTGCCGCCATGCGGTCCGAGTTCCCCGAGGTGACGTTCACCTCGGTGGCGGATGACCCGGACAGCATGGCCGACGCCGATGGGTACATCGGGCGCATCCCGGCGGACATCTATGCCCGCGCGGGCGACAAGCTGCGCTGGGTGCACTCGACCGGCGCCGGGGTCGAGACGATCCTCGCCATCCCGGAGCTGGTGGCGAGTGACGTCGTGGTGACCAACACCCGCGGCGCTCACGCGCCCTTCGTGGCGGAACACGCCTTCGCGCTGCTGCTCGCGCTCGACCGGCGCATCGCCGAGTTCACGCACGACAAGGACACCCACCACTACCACGCCTACGGGCGCGGCCTGCCGATGACGTCGCTCTACGGGCAGCGCATGCTGATCCTCGGCATGGGCAACATCGGCCGCGCGATCGCCAACCGGGCGCTGGCGTTCGAGATGGAGGTGGTCGGGCTCGACGTCGTCGCGCCCGAGCAGTCGACCGACGGCCTGACGGTGCTGCCGATGGACCACCTCGACACCGAGCTGCCCAAGGCGGACGTGGTCGTGGTCGCCGTGCCGCTCACGCACGATACGACCAACCTGATCAACGCCGACCGGATCGCGGCGCTGAAGGCGGGCGCGACCGTGATCGGCATCTCGCGCGGGAACATCATTGACGAGGAGGCGCTCGCGGCGCGCCTGCGCGACGGTACGCTGGCCGGCGCCGGGCTCGACGTGTTCGCGCAGGAGCCGCTGCCGGAGGACCATTTCCTCTGGGACACGCCGCGACTGGTGATGACGCCGCACTGCGCGCCGGCCTCGCCCCTGACGCGGGATCGCGAGTTCGAGATCACCCACGACAACATCCGCCGGTTCGTCGCCGGCGAGCCGCTGCTCAACGTCTGCGACAAGGTCGCGGGGTTCTAGCGCAGCGCGTGAGGGGCGATTCGCACGAATTGCCCCGCACGCGTCGAGTCGTGCCGGCCGCCGATTCCCGCGCGCGATCGCGCCTGGCTACATCGCGGACATGTCACCACACCTGCTGTGCATCATCTGTTGGTGCTGACCGACCGTGAGATCGGATTTGTGCATCTCGTTGTGATGAGCGGTCGCCGCGGCGATGCCGCCGTGATCGCGCGCCATCTCGCTGGTATGCTGGCCGAAGCCGTTCGGTGTCGCGCACCCCGACGCCCCGCCCGCCGCCAGCGCGCTCCCGTTCCCGTCCAGCAACGCCACCGCGAGAGCCGCGCCAGCCATCAACATTCGCCTGTCCATCGTACGCATCCTTTCTCCTGAGGATGCGGCGCGGCCTCGCAACCATGACCAGATCCCAGGCGCCGCACCGATGCGCGCGAGTATAGGCACCTGGCCGTCACAGCCGCGCAACAGCGACGCGGGCAGCGTCACAATCCCGTCGCAGCATCAGTCCGCGAGATCGGAGACGCCAACGGGCGGCCACAAGGACCGCCCGTGCTATCTCGTGCAGCTGGAACCGTCGCGAGCGTTCCGCTTCACCCTGCCTGCTCGACGTGGACGCTACTTGTAGTAGCTCGAGAAGGTCCGCTCGACCGATTCTCCATCGGCATAGGTGATCGAGCGGGTGAACCAGGCCGCGAAGTGTCCGTCGGGGGTGGAGAACTGCGCGTCGCCGACCGTCACCTCGCGACCGTCGTCGTTCCCGTAAATCTCGACGATCACATTGGGATAGCTCGTCCACGACTGCACCAGCATGTAGCCGTCGGTGTCGTTCTTGAACTTGAAGTCGGCCCAGTAGGCCGGGTCGGAACCCGACTGGAGGATCGACGCGTCGTAGCCCGCCGTCCAGCCGTCCCGCTCGTAGCCCAGCAGGCGCAGGCTGTGCGGGTACCACTCGGTGATCGGCATGCCCGCCAGCAGCGCGGCACGGAAGACCGTGGTCGACACCTGGCAGATGCCACCACCCACGGCCCGGCCGATGATGCCGTTCTCGATGACGCCGCCGTCGACGAAGCCCTTGTCGTAGGTGATCTCCCCGACGGCCTTGTTGAACGAAAACTCCTCGCCCGGCGCGACCAGCTCGCCGTTCATCAGCTCGACACCGACATAGATGTTGTGATCACGATTCTCGGCACCGCCGACGAAATTGGAGTCGCCGCGAGCGAGCAGACCGTCGATGCCGAGCGCGGCGAGGTTGTTGGAATCGATCTCCGGATGCGTCACCACCACCGGCGCCTCGACCGGCGCCCGGTCGCCGAGGAAGCTCTCGGCCACGGCATCGGCGAAGGCGTTCGAGCGCAGCGCGGCGCCGTTCACGCTCTCATCGAGCGAGACCAGCCCGCCCTTCTCCGCGCTCCAGGCGATTCTCGCATCGACCGGCGAACGATTGATGCGGCTGGAGAAATTCTCGCGCAACCAGCCGGCCAGGGCGTCCCGGTCGAACGCGAGCTCCACCTCGGGTCCGCTGGCGCTGGAGACCGTCTCCACCGTGAGGAACTCGGTCAGGTCGGCGGGCGGAATCTCCCACGTCTCGCCCTCGAACACGACCTTCACCGGCTGCGTGATCGCCGTGGTGAGATCGCGTTGCGCGCTCGCCAACTCGTCGGCGTGGATCGTCGGCTGCTCGACCATCGTCGGCAGCTCGCTATCGACCGGGTCGAGCGTGTCCAGCGACCCGAGGATCATGTCGGTCGCCGCCGCCTCATCGACGACGATGCCGGCGTGTTCCGGCGAGATGGAGACCTCGGCGCCATTCACCACCAGCGACGCATCGACCGCGCGGTTGTCGATATCGGCGTTGACCGAATCGAACCACGTCGCCAGCACGTCGCGATCGACGCTCGTGCGCAGCGGCACCACCTGATCGCCACGAAGCAGGTCGCCGGCGACACCGAGGCGAGCAACGGCGTTGTCCTCGCGCCCCAGGTCCCAGGCGGTGTTGACCGACTCGTCGACGTGCACGGTCGCGCCCAGCTCCGACAGCGTCGGCGACCAGGTCTGTCCCTTGTAGGTGAAGGTGATGGTGCCGCTCTCGAGCTCAGCGGCCCGATCCTCGACGGCGGCGACGGCCTGGTCGACCGTCATGCCACCGACGGGCACGTCGCCGACGGCGATCGCGGGGTACACCTTGTCGGCATAGGCGGCCCGGAAGGCGAACAGGCCGATGGCCGAGATGAGCAGCGCGATGGCGGCGAACAGCACCAGCCGTGGGATCGCGCGACCGGCATAGCGCAGCCAGCGCGACCCGGAGGCGTGCTTCTCGCTCGTCGTGACAGTGTCATCATCGGCCGGCAGGACAGCCTCGCGCACGGCATGGGTGACCTGGCTCAACCGCGCGCTTACGGGCGCTCTGGTAACCGGCCCCGCCGCCTCGAACGTCTGCTGCACCATGTTCTTCCCCACTCCGCTGGCGCTTCACGGCCGCACTGCTCCCAGTCGCGGCCGGTTTCCGGTCCGCTGACGGGCGAGCGCGGGCTCGTTACTTATGAACAGTACCAAATCTTGACGATTCGCTGCCGGCACCGCGCATCCCACACGGAGCGCGGCGCGGTGAGAATCCCCACTCACATCTGTATACGCGCGTGACGGCAAAATGGTTGCATGCGACCCCGAACTCGCGGGAATCGCCTGGCGATCGGGCATCACCGGCGCCTGCCGAAACTTTTCCCGCTCGCTCGCGTTTCCCCGGATGCCAGATCGATCGCGGCACCCGACCACTCGCGGCGCTCGCGCCGAACATCGCTGACGAGGAGGCCATCATGCCCCCGCCGGAGCCCCGATGAGGATGCCCTGGACGCCCGATCCGCCCGAACCGGATGACGACACCCTCGTCGCCGCGGCGCGCACCGACCCGGCCGCGTTCGCCGATCTCTACGAGCGCTACCGCCCGGAGATCCACGCGTTCGTGTTCCGCCGGGTCGGCGACCCGCACCGGGCCGAGGACGTCACCAGCCAGGTCTTCCTCCGCGCCCTGCGCGGCTTGCCGACCTATCGCTCGGGCTCGTTCCGGGGCTGGCTCTACCAGATCGCTCGCAACGCGATCGCCGACAGCTACCGGCGCGAGCGCCCGACGACGTCGGAGGACGCGCTGGTCAGCCGCCACGATCCATCGCCGGGGCCGCTGGAGCTGATCGAAGCGCGAGAGGCGCGCGAGCGGCTCCACGCGATCATCGGCCAACTCACCGAAGGGCAACAACAGGTGATCCGCCTGCGGCTGAAGGGCCACACCGGCCAGGAAATCGCCGACGCGCTCGGCATGGGGCTGAACGCCGTCAAGAGCGCGCAGTTCCGGGCCTTCGCGAAGATCCGGGAGCTGATGGACGAATCACCGGAACCCGACAACACCCGCTTCCGGCGACCGGACCGGTGAGAGGAGCAGGACGAGCCATGCGCCACCACGACAGCGACCCGCACGACGCGCTCAACGACTATCTCGACGCGCTCGCCGGCGCGCCGCCGCCCGAATCCCGCGCCGAGGATCTCGACCCCGACCTGCGCGACGGCGTCGACCGGTTCTTCGCCCTCGCCAAACAGGCGGGCTTCGACCCGCGCGCGAGCACTCAACCAAGGAGACCAGAAATGTCCGCGAACCTCACCCTGCCCGCCAGCGGCGCGACCGCCGCGCCGCCCCGAGCATCACGCCACCGGCGCTCGCTGCCACGATGGACCGAGCACCTGCACCTGGCCTCGACTGTGCTGCTGATCGCCACGGTGGCCGCGCTTGCGGTCGCGGTTTTCGGCGCCAACGGCATCGGCCGCAACGGTGGCAACGGCGAGGGGGAACCGAACGGCAACCTCGCCGCTGTTCCCATCGCGACCGTGGAACCTGGCGCAGAAAGCTCGTCGATCCCCGTCCCCGGGGCCGCCGAGTGCACGATCGAGGTCGCCCGCGACGAGGTGGTCGCCGATATCCAGGCAGCCAACATCGCCACACCACAGCAATATGAACGATACGAACAGGCGATCGAGCCGTCGGCCGAGGATGCCCAGGCGATCATGGCGACGTTTCGGGAGTGGCAGGCATGCGGCGTCGGCGGTCTCAACGTTGCACTCAAGATGCAGCTCCAGACACCGTGGTTCACTGCGAACTCCCTCCCCGTTTTCTACAACTACCAGACGGGCAGCATCGAGCGCCCGATCAGCGAGGAGAAGATTCAGGAGTACGCCGATATCCTGCTGGGCGATGACCACGCCGCCATCGCCCAGGTGACGCCGGTGTACGCGACGCCACCGTCTGAGGCAGCAACCCCGAGCGGGGTGCCGATCCCGGCGAACGCGACGCCCATCACCTTCGAGGGCGGCAGATCGTTCCCGACGATCTTCGCCGAGGACATCGTCATCACCGGTCCGGACACCGCCTACGCCAAGGCCTATTTCGTCGATGAAACGACGGGGGAGGTGAATCCAGATGCCACACCGCTGCGTTTTGGTTTCGTCAAGGTCGACGGCCAGTGGTTGATCGACAGTTACCGGGAAGGAGGTCTCGGCTAGCCCCTCCACGCCTATTGCCTGTCCGTCAGGTAACCCCGCGCATTGCAGCGCGGGGTTTTTTCGTTTCTTCTACGAAGAACAGGCCGACCGGGGAAATCGATGCCGTAGACCCGGGCCGAGGTGCCCGGGT
>JAEVYR010000634.1 GCA_023392645.1 Chloroflexota bacterium
TTCCAGTGGTGGCTTGGACGGCCTAGGCGTTGGCGTTGGCCTTGAGGTTGTGTTGCGAGTAATCGTCGAACTGTCTTTGTCATCGGCAGCGTTTTCGACAATTACACCAAGCACAAATAGACCGACGCAAAGAACGATGAAACAGCCTAAGGTTCCCGTGAATGTGGGTCGAAGACCTCGTGATGTCCGCGGTTTCGGAGGTGATTCCTTGCTGTTGCGCCTTGAAGGGACTTGCCTTCCTCGGGTCGAACTAGCGGGCCATTGGCTTTGCGAGTCCTCTTGCTGTTGGCTGGGGGTTTCGCGGGGCGCTCCGCACTCGCTGCAAAATCGGGCCGAGGGTGTCAGTCTGGTACCACACTGCGAGCAGAACATGTGAAATCCCTGTTTTGGTTGTGACGCGAGTCGGATGCGAAGACCCATGCAGAGTGGGTGCGGGAATACGCAAACTGGGCACGGCTTAGAACGTTTCGTTTTCTACGGTGCTCTCGACGACGATCATAATGCGCCACATCGAATCTCAACAAGGGGACCGATCTCGCACATCAGAATTAGAGGGCGCGATCGATAGAGGGAGGCGGTAGTTCCTCTGGTGTAGGAGCTGGACGTACCCGGATCAAAGTCTGGGGCGAGGCTAGAATGCCAGGGTGTGCGAACCGCCTTCATATGGAGAGCCGCCGCGTGACCTTCACCCATGACGCCGAGATCCCCTTCACGAAGATGACCGGCTCCGGCAACGACTTCGTCGTGATCGACCACCGCGCGCCGCTCTTCGATCCCGGCGAGGTCGCCGCGTTCGCCCGCGCCGTCTGCCGGCGCGGGATCGAGATCGGCGCGGACGGCGTCGTCCTGATCGAGGACGCCGGCGAGGACGATGTCGACTTCCGCTGGCGCTACATCAACGCCGACGGGACGGATGGCGAGATGTGCGGCAACGGGGCGATGTGCGGCGCGCGCTACGCGGTGCTCCACGGTATCGCCAAGTCCCCTACCCGCTTCCTGACGCCGGACGGCGACGTCACCGCCGAGGTCGCCGATCCGCACAGGCCGAAGGTGCGCATTCGTGTCTCCGCGCCCGGCCCGATCCGGCGGGAGGTGGTCGAGATCGAAGGCCGGGAGCTCGATTTCCGGGCGCTGAAGATGGGGGTGCCGCACGCGGTGGCGATCGTCGATGACGCCGACGCCTTCGCCGACGCCGGCATCTTCGCCCGGATCGGCCGGGCGGTGCGGGAACACGACGCCTTCGCCCCGGCGGGGACGAACGTCAACATCATTCATCGCATCGACGAGCGGACGATCCGGATGCGGACCTACGAGCGCGGCGTCGAGGCGGAGACGCTCGCCTGCGGGACCGGGGCGGTCGCGAGCGCGGTGGGCGCGGTGGCGGAGGGCTTGGTCGACGGGCCGCCGGTGACGGTGATCACGAGCAGCGGGCGTCCGCTGGAGGTGCGGTGGGAGGTCGAGGGCGAGCGGGTGACGGACGTCTGGCTGGGCGGCGAGGGGCGGATCGTGGCGACGGGGCACCTGCACCCTGAGGGATGGAGGGCGTGAGGTCGCGGGTCCCGACCTGGCATACCGCAGTCCAGTGAACCCCATGCCATGCCGACGGCCAACGAGGCGCCTCGGGCGCCAATGATCAGCCGGTGCCCAGCGCACCGGCCACCGGGTGGACGACATCCCGCCCTCACCTTCGGTTCGGTCGGGCCCTACGTACCTGGCGGGCGCTGCGTTCGCTAGTGCGCGAGACGTGGCGAAAGATCAGCCACGGAGGGCCGAGCTTACCGGATCGATGCGACGGATGGCGCCAGGGAGCGGTGAGCCTGCGGGCGGTGATGGTTGGTGCATCGCAACACGAGCAACTGGCTGGAATGAGTCAGGTTGGCGACGGTTCTACGTGTTTTGGCGGATAGGGGCGGCGCGGTTCTCGGTGGCACGGTGGGGGTGGCACGTTCCCGCGATACCAGCTTTCGCCCAACCGCGCGCCCGTTCGAGTGCCAGCGGGCGGCACGGAAAGGACCGCCAGATGCCAGCCGATCGCGAATTGCGCGCCACCTTCATGTCTGGTCGGGTCACCTGGGTTGTCGCGATCGGGATGGTGCTGGCGCTGGCCGGCGGCAGCTTCGCGATGCTGCCGGCCGCACGCGCCCAGGAGGGACCGTACAGCGTGCGCGTGGTGAATGTGGTGCGGTACTGCGAGCGTGACATCGACCTCGGCACGATCGTGCAGTACGGTGACCGTCAGGACCAGTGCCGGCACGGCGACGCCCTGGTTGAGGACTTCATGTATTCGGCACCTGGCGATCTCGATCCGGGCCGCGACGGGATTCCAAACGCCGGTGACTTCGATGCCGGCCCGCTGGCCGTCACAGAGGTCGTGGGGCAGCCGTGGGACGCGCCGTCCGTGTACTGCTCGTCGTTCAACAGGATTGACGGGGCGGATCTGTTCAATGATGTCGCATACGACGTTGGCGTCGCGCAGGTTTCTGGCTCGCCCCGGACCGCGTACACGATTTCCCTGAATACCGTTGACGATCAGGAGGTGCACTGCTGGTGGTACCACCTCGCAGATACCCTCCCCGACTCACCAATCCCGCCGTTCGACCAGGTGAACGCCAGCGCGTTCTCCTGTCCCGCAGGCACCGAGCCTCCCTCCGTGAATGCCGATTCCTATGCATACTTCCCGATCCGTGATGCGTGCACCACACCGTTGGACGCGACGTTCGAGCTCGTCGATGCCGCCAGCGTGCGCACGCAAGACTCGGGCGGGGATGGCCTGGCGATTTTCACCGATGTGGACATGGGTGACGATCGGGTCGTTCATCTGACGGAAACGGTGCCCGGGGGGCGTGGTGACCTCGTGGTCTTTTGTACCAATCGCTACGTGGGCGACGGTTACCTGCCACAGCCGCATACAGATGGCTCAATCACCTTGATCCCCTATAACCACGTTGACGGAACGGCGGAGTGCTCCTTCTTTCACTTCTCCGGGCCTGAGCTGGTGGAGCCCGTGGTCGAGATAACGCCGCCGATCCAGAATCCCGACATTCTCGTGACACCGGTGGTGCCGGTGCAGGTGCCGACGTCGACGCCGGCGATGCCGCGGCTCGAGGTGACGCCGCCGGCGCAGATTCCCGACCCGATCGATACCCCGGTGATCCAGCTACCGACGCCGACTTCGACGCCGGATATCGGCGAGCCGCCCGTGATCGTGATCACGCCGGTGATCGATTACCCGATCCAGATCGTCACGCCGGTCGTGCCCATCGTGATTCCGGTCGTGCCGACAGAGCCGCCCGAGCTGATCTATGGCGCCGCCGGTCCGGGGGATCTGGCGGCGAGCGCCTGACCCGGCAGGATGCGGGACCCAACTGGATTTCGAGCGACAGATGAACATCGTGGCCGGCCACCGGCGCCGGCAAGGGAGGATGCAGCCGATGACGAGCGTGCCCCGATCCGTTTCCGCGACCCCGCCGTCAGGGCGTCGTTTCGTGAGCCTCGCGGTTGTGGCGCTGCTGCTGGCGGCGTTGATGAGCGCGCTCGCGCCGGCCACGCCGGCGGCCGCCCAGGACTCGTCGACACCCACCGTCGACGGCGGCGAGGTGACGCTGGTGGTTTGGCGGTGTCCCGACGGCTTCGATCCCGCGACCGGCTCGATGGCCGACTGCACGAATGCGACGGAAGGCTCGACATTCACGCTGACCAACGCCGGCGCGAGCTTCACGTGGACCGTGGGCACGCTCGAGCCCGCCGTCGGCGCGATCCAGCGGCTCGAGCCCGGCACCTACACGATCCACCACGAGGCGGCCGGCGGCGAGGCGGTGTCCGGCCGGTGCGCGGCGCTCGGCCAGCCGGCGGACGCACCGCTCACCGACGGCGGATCGCTCGAGGTCACCGTCGAGCCGGGTGCCGAGTATCGCTGCACCTGGTTCCTGACCGGTGCCGCGGCGGCGACGCCGGTCCCCGACACCGGCATCGTGCATGTGGTCTCGCGCATGTGGCCGCCGGGCGTCGAGCCGATCGCCGATGCCGCCGCGCTGGCCGAGGCCTGCCAGGGGCAGCCGCTGGGGCGGCCCGACGTGATGGTGTCGCTGAACAGCATGGATGGCGCGTGGGCTTCGGGCGGGGCGACGACCGTTGACCGCAACAGCATGGCCGAGCTCGAGTTCGACGAGGTGAAGACGGGCCAGGCGGTGCTCAGGCAGGAGATTCCCGAGGGCTATGCCCAGGCGATCGTCTTTTGCGCGCTGGGGACGCCGGATTCGGCCGAGTTCGGCGAGCTCGACTCGTGGAACGAAGGGACCATCCTCGATATCACGCCCGGCGCGGAAATCACCTGTGCGTTCTTCAGCTTCTTGCCGGCGGGTGTCGCGACGCCGGTGAGCGGCGCGGGCATCGTGCGCCTCACGGTCCACGCCTGCCCGGCCGACGCCAGCCGCGACGCCGGCGCCGAGGATCTGCTGGCCGCCTGCCAGGAGCCGGCGGGCGAGCAGGTCATGGTCAGCGTTCAGCATGATTTCGGCGGCAGCGGCACGATGGCCTCGATCGACGACGCCGGCGTCCAGCAGGCGGAGATCGACGAGATTCCATCCGGGCCGATCCGGGTGACGTTGCAGATGCCCGATGGCTACGACGTGCCAGTGGTGTTCTGCTCCGATGCGGCGGGGGACGCGACTGGGAAGTACCAGCCGGTGACGCTCGACGACGGCACATCCTTCGCGTGGGACTTCCGCGCCGATCGCGTGCTCGACTGCCTCGCGTTCACCTTCCCGGCTCCCGACGACCCGTCGATTCCCGACGACAGCAACCAATTCACGGTCACGTCGTACACCTGCCCCGTGGGAACCAGCATCACGCTCGGCTTCGATGAGCTGCGCGCGGCGTGCGCGCCGGATGGCGGGATGGAGGTCACATTGACGCACGATGGCGGGGCTGAGACGCAAACCACCGATGCGGTCACCGGCGCGGCGGTGTGGGCGGAGGTTCCCGAGGGAAGCTGGACGATGCAGTACACCGCCCCGGACTTCGCGTTCGATGACGTCTTCTGCGGACCCAGCCACCTGCCGCAGCCGACCGAACGGGTGGCGATCGGCGGCGAGGTCGACGGGACGCTCTCCGTGACGGGGCTCCACATCGTCTGCAGCGTCTTCGTCACGCCGTTCGACTAGCGGCGTTGGCAACGGGCGGGAGTTCGATCGAGGCCTCAACGATCGATTCCCGCCACCAGCAAGCGGCCGTTGCTCTTCACGACGACAGCCGCCCGCGGCGGCGCGGGCCCGCCCCATTGCCTCGTTCCGGAGTGACCGGGCCAACCGCCCTGATTGGCGTGTATTCGGGCTGCCGGATACCATTGGCGGTGCATGGCACGCGGGACCCGATGCATCCCATCCGCTTCGCCCAGGGCAAGCTCGGGCGCGACCAGGCGCAACCCGCCGCATCGTCACGCACCAGCCAGCGCGGTGCCGCCCCGCGTGCGACAACGCGCGACAAGGAGAACAGGCGTCACATGACGGAGACCAACACCAGCCGGGCCGCGACCGCCACCAACGGCGAGCCCGAGACGGCCACGCCCGACGAGACGCCGGCGCCGGGTGCCGCCCAGACCCCGAACGATGCCGCCGAGACGGTGGATGCGGCCGCGCCGACGCCGGAGACCCCGGCCGAGATCCCCGCGATCTACGCCACCGCCGTGCGCGAGCCCGGGCAGCCCGAGGCATCGCCCGATGGCCGCTGGCTGGCCTACCTCTCCTC
>JAEVYR010000642.1 GCA_023392645.1 Chloroflexota bacterium
GACGTTGACCCTGCACACCTGGGAGCGGCAGGAATTGCTGGAAGCCCCCACGGTCGACGAGCGGCTCGAGACGCTCGACCGCTTCCTCCGCCGGGAAACCGCCCTGCTCCGCGAAACCGGCGTGATCGGCACCACCCTCGACTACCCCGGGCGCAACATCACCCTGAACTGATGGGACAATGTGACGGGACCGGAATCGTGGTTGTCGTCAGCTCGAAATACCTATTGACCCTTGAAAAACGCGTCATTCGAGCGCAGGCGCGACGTCGACAGATCGCCCCCGTGCCGGGTCGCAACGCTCGAAAAGAGGAGCTTACCCGCCGCGCGCCATCAACCGGGCGGGCGCGCGCCGCGGTGCGAACCGGGATGCTCCCGCAACCAGCCCACCACCTGATTCGCGACCGCATCCTGGTCGATGTCGTCGCAATCGACCATCAGGTCGGCGTTCCGAAAGCCACTCGCGAGGCGAACCATCTGCCGGTCGTAGAGCGTCTCCGGCCACTCGCTCGAACGTCGCCGCCGCAGCGTATCGATCCCGATGCGAAGGCCGATCACGACGTCCGGCTGCTGATGTTTCCACAGCTCCGCGATCTCGCTGTGCTCCTGGCCGCACGCAAGCGCGTCGTACCCGAGCCGTTGCAGGCGCGACGTCAACGATGTCTTTCCGGAGGCGCACGGACCGATCACGACAATCCGGCGCGGGTCTGGCGATGGCATCGTCCATCCCCCTTTCGCGTTGGGCGCTGGACATTGTGCGAGATCGCCATTCTACGGCATTGGGAACTGTGCCTGCATGCGCCGTATCACGCGCGTGTCGTCGAAATCGACGATTCGCATCGCCACCACCGCCATGTCGTCGCCGGACCGCCCGTCGTCCCGCTCGATCGCCATCGCCAGCACCCGGTCGGCGATCGCCTGCGCCGACAGCTCTGGGCCGATCTCGGCATTGGCGAACGCGACGTAGTCGATGTCCGGCAACTGTCGCCGCCGCCCCGAGTGCGGGATACCGTCGGTGAACAGCACCACGGTCAGTCCGGCCCGAATCGGCATCTCGTCAATCTTCGGCTTCGTGAAGTGATATCGGCCGATCGGCCCGGAATCCACCTCCACCGTCCGGAACGTCCCGTTCTCGCCCACCAGCATCGGCGCGACGGCGTTGCGGGTGATGACCACGGTCCGGGTCTGCATGTCGACCGACAGCAGGTCGAACGTGGCCGACACCCGCCCGTGCCGGTACATGAACAGATGATCGTGGGTCGCCCGCGCCACCGATCCGTCTCGGACGCCCTCCTTGATCAGCCCCACCGCCTTGCTCGACAGCAGCAGGCTCAGCGTCTTCGCCGCCTTGCCGCTGCCCTGCCCATCGATCATCACCACCGAGAAGCCGCCGCCGGGTCGTTCCACGAGCTCGACCGTGTCGCCGCTGTCGCGGCTCGCGTACTTCTCCGTCTTCGCCAATCCCAGATCCAGCACCAGTGGCTGCGCCACGATTCGCTCCCTCGCTCGCCCAACAATCGCCGCCATCTTGCCACGCCACGCCTGGCGCTGCCGCCACCGCGAAGCGCCGCTCCGGTGCTATCCTCACCTTGATGTCACATTCGCCGATCCCCCGGAGTTCCCACGTGCAGATCGTGACCTTCGACTTCCACAACACCGTCGCTCACTGCGACCCCTGGTTCGACCTCGAGATTCGCGACCTGCCCGCCGCCGTGCTGCGCAACCTCGGAGGCCAGGATCTCGTCGAAACCAGCGACGACCTCGAAGCCGAGGCAACCGTAGCCTACCGGTCGCTCCGAAAGGACGTCATGGAGACCGGCATCGAGAAGGACGCGCTCACCTGCGTCGAGGAAGTCTTCGCCACTCTCGGCGTTGACGCCCCTTCAACCGCGATCCCCCCGGCGATTGACAGCCTCATGCGCGCCTGCCTGCCCGATCTCGCGCCGGTTCCCGGTGCCGTCGAAACCATCTCGTCGCTGATCGACCGCGACGTCCCGGTCGGCATCGTCTCCAGCGCCGTCTACCACCCGTTTCTCGAATGGGCGCTGGAGGATTTCAACCTGCTGGAGCGCCTCGCCTTCATTGCCACGTCGGCCAGCATCGGCTTCTACAAGTCGGACATCCGCATCTACCATCACGCCTACGAGCTCGCGAAGGCCACCCTCGGTCTCGGTGTCCATGTCGGCGACTCGCCCCGCTGGGATATCGCCACCGCGCGGGATGCCGGCCTCGGCACGGTGCTCTATACCGCGCCCGGCACCAACCGCCCCGAGCTGCCGCACGATATCCGTCCCGATGTGACGCTCGATTCGCTCGTCGGCGCCGACCAGCCGATCCTCGCCCTGCTGCGCGAGCGTCACCGCGACACGGTGGTCTCGTGAGCGATCGCGAGGGGCCATACCGGATCGATATCTTCAGCCTGTTTCCCGCGATGTTTGACGGACCGTTCGGCGAAAGCATCATCAGGCGCGCCTCGACCGCGGGCCTGCTCGACATCGCCGTGTACGACATCCGCGACTGGACCCACGACAGGCACCGCACCGCCGACGACACGCCGTACGGCGGCGGCGCCGGCATGGTGATGAAGGCGCCGCCAATCGTGGAAGCGATCGAGGATGTGCTGGGCGACGACCTGCCCCGGACGCACATCGCGATCATGTCCGCCGGCGGGCGTCGCCATACCCAGCGGGTCGCCGCCGAGCTGGCCACAAAGCCGCGTCTCGCGCTGATCTGCGGCCATTACGAAGGGATCGACGACCGCGTCGGCCAGATATTTGACGCCGATGAGCTGTCGATCGGCGATTACGTGCTCACCGGCGGCGAGCTGGCGGCGATGGTCGTCGCGGATAGCGTGGCCCGGCTAATTCCCGGCGTGATCGCCGAAGCGAGCATCGCGGAGGAATCGCACAGCATGGCGGGCGTCGAATACCCCCATTACACCCGCCCGGTCGAGTATCGCGGCCTCGCGGTGCCGGAGATCCTGCTCAGCGGCCACCACGCCAACATCGCCCGGTGGCGCGCCGAGCGGGCCGCCGAGCGCACCGCCCGCTGGCGCCCCGACCTCCTCCCCGACGATGAATCGTAGACCCGCGTCGCACGATTTTCGCCCTCAACAATCGCTGTCATCTCGAGCCGCCGCGCAGCGGCGCATCGAGGGATCCCCTGGATTGGCCGGCGCGTAGCGCCGAGCCGATCCGGTGCGTAGCGTCCGCG
>JAEVYR010000646.1 GCA_023392645.1 Chloroflexota bacterium
ACGCGGTGATACCCCGCGGGGGTCGTCCTGCTTCGGCATGACGGGCATCTCTACCGCTGCTCGGTCAGGATTCTGACGCGACGGTGATCGTAATGTCCTTGATCACCACAAACTCGACCGGCACGGACGGCTCACCGCGCTGGCTCGGCACGCCGGCGGTGTCCGAGATGTCATCGAGGACGTCTTCACCCTCGACGAGCTGGCCGAAGATCGTGTAGTCCTTCGACAACTGCCCCCCGAGATCCTTGTCGACGATGAAGAACTGGCTGCCCTGCGTGTTCGGGCCGGCGTTGGCCATCGCGAGCGTGCCCTTGGTGTAATCGAGATCGTCGCCCGGCAGCTCGTCGTCGAAGCGATACCCCGGTCCGCCGGACCCCGTGCCGGTCGGATCGCCCGCCTGGATCATGAAGCCGTCGATAACCCGGTGAAACGGCGTGATGTCGTAGAAGTCGTTGGTCGCGAGGCAGATGAAGTTGTTGACCGTCGCCGGCGCGGCTGCGGTGTTGAGCTCGAACGTCATATCGCCCTTGTTGGTCGTGATGGTGGCGAGATAGGTCGCGTCCTCATCGATCACCATATCCGGGGCTTCATCCCACTGCGGGAAGCCCTCGTCCATGTTCGGCTCGGACGACCAACACCCCTCGGGGCTATACGGCTCGCCGTCCTGCGCCGCGACACCGGCGATGCTCGCCACGGCCAGTGAGAGGCCGGCAACGCCGACGAGCGACGCGCGGCGGATGGTATTCCAGGTGGTCACGATGGGTCCTTTCGAGAGCGCCGGGAGGCACCCGGCTGGCATGGATTCGAGTCGAGCCGTTCGGTCCGGGAGGCGAATGGCAGACGCCTCATGATGATGCCACGAGCGACGCTCGCGCGCCGCCCGTCACGGTGCCGCGAACCACGCGGAGGCGATGCACCGCGCCGAGGGCTGCGGTCTGCCGGCGTATCCGCGGACGCGAGACCGGACGGCGTCGACCCACGGCACCGCGAAGAGCGGTGCCAGCGGCACCTGGTCGGCCACGATCGCCTGGATGTCGCCGTAGAGCGAGCCACGCACCGCCTCGTCCGCCTGACCACGGGCGCGGTCGAGCAACCGGTCGACCCGCTCGCTGGCGAAGCCGCCGGCATTGCGCGCGCCGGCACTGTGCAGCCAGGGCTGCGCGATCTGGTGCGGATCGATCCACGCCGGCAGCAATGTCATCATCAGGTCGAATTCGCCCGCGTCGCGCGCCGCCGCGAAGGCGTCACCGTCGAGAAGGTCGATGGCGAGCGCGATGCCGGCCGCGCCGAGCTGCTCCTGCAGCAGGATGGCCGTGTTGGCGAGCACAGGCGGGTCGGCCGGGCAGATCAACCGCAAAGACCACCCGGGCAGCATCCCGAGGGCCGCCAGCGCGGCGCGCGCGTCGTCGGGCGCGAGCGGCGGCTCCGGCACGGAGGACTCGGCGCCCGCCCAGTGCTCGGCCGGGAAGAGCGTCGACATCGCGCGACCGGTCCCGGCGGTAGCGCCCGCGACCAGCGCGTCGCGGTCGATCGCCCCTCCAACCGCATGACGGACGCGCACATCGTTGAGCGGCTCGCGGTCGAGATTGAGCACAACGGCACAAAGTCGGTGCGATCCGCCGTCGACGAGCGTCATGCCGGGGTCATCCCGCAGCAGCGGAATATCGAGCGCGGGCACGGCGGGCGCGATATCGACGAGGCCGGTCACAAGCCGGCTTGTGCGCTCAATGACGTTGGGCTCGTCCGTGACGACGCATCCGTCGAACCTCGGCTGGCCGATCACCCAGTGGCCCCGGTGCGGCCGAAAGACGGCTCTGCCGTGATCGAGCCGATGAGGTACGAACGGGCCGGTGCCCGGCGGCAGGCCGGGGAGTGGCGTTTCAGCGATATCGACGCCGCCGGGCGTCACCGGCACCAGCGGGGAGGCGAGCGTCGCGGCCAGGGTCGCATCCGGGGCCGCCATGGTCAGGCGGACCCGATCGGCGGCGGTTTCGACCGACCGCACGCGGTCCCAGGCCCAGGCGTCGGCGGGGTCGGCCTGCTGAATCGAGCGCTCGATGCTGGCGGCGAGGTCAGCGACGGTCATCGGGGCGCCATCGGAAAACAGCACGCCTGGGCGAAGCATGAGCTCGATCGTCTCCCTGGCATCGGAGAATCCGAACCCGATGCTGACCGCCGCGATCACCGCGCCGGAGGCCAACGGGCGCAATGGCGCGTCGTAGACCAGCGTCCGCAACCAGGCGGTCTCCCAGCGATCGCCCGGGGCGTCGAGATTGACCGGCAGGCGGGGCAGCGCCACGAGCGGGACACCGCCGCGGTGGATCGGTCCGTCATCCTGCGCGGCGGCGCGGCCGCGGGTCGAGCGGGATACCCCGGCGACACCGGCGAGCATCTGGCGTCGGTTCAACCGGGGTTGGTGCATGACAGCTCCGCTCGGTGCGCGGGTGACGACCGTCACTCCGAGCCGAGGACGTCCTCGATGGCATTGAGCAGCTCGTCGACCTGCTCCTGGCCGTAGACCAGGGGCGGCAGCAGGCGGATGACGAGGTTCCCGGCCATCAGCGCGAGCACGCCGCGTTCCTGCAGCGCCTTGAGCGTCGGGGTCGCTCGCGTCTTGAGCTCGATGCCGAGCATCATGCCCGATCCGCGCACCGCCCGGACCTTTGACGAGCCGATCGCCTCGATGCCCGCCTTGATCGCCTCGCCGCGGATTCTCGCGTTCTCGTAGATCGCTTCATCCTCGAGAATCCGGAGCGTCTCGGTGCCCACCCGGCAGGCGAGCGGGTTGCCACCGAAGGTCGAGCCGTGGGCGCCGCCCGGCATCGCCGCGCTGATCTCCTCGGTGACGAGGGTGACGCCGATCGGGAAGCCGTTGGCGATCGCCTTGGCCGTGGCGATGATATCCGGCGTGGCGCCGGCCTCGGGCATCACGAAGGGAACGCCGGTGCGGATGGCCGACTGCACCTCGTCGGCAATCAACAGCGCGCCCTTCGCCCGGGTGGCCTCTCT
>JAEVYR010000648.1 GCA_023392645.1 Chloroflexota bacterium
TCACTTCCTCGGCAAGCTGCCCGGCGACCAGTTTCATGGCGCCGGCGGGCACCCGGAAGACGGCAGGGCGTCGCAGGACGCGGGCGAGCGTCTCGGTGAATTCCTGGTTCGTCACCTCCTGCGGGGATACCGCGTTGACTGGACCCTGGAGCGCCCGGTTGACAATGGACTCGTAAAGCACTCCGACCAGATCGTCGATTGCGATCCAGCTGAAGTACTGCTGGCCGTTGCCGAGGGGGCCGCCGACGCCGAAGCGAAACGGCAGCGAGATCAGTGGCAGCATGCCGCCCTCGCCCGCCAGCACGACCCCGAAGCGAGGGTGCACGACGCGGATGCCGGCTGCCGCGGCGGGGCTCGCGGCCGCTTCCCACTCCTGCACGACTCCGCTCAGGAAGCCCTCGCCCGGCGCCGAGGTCTCCGTCAACACCTCATCGCCCCGGTTGCCGTAGTAGCCGACGGCGGACGTCGAGACGAGCACGGCGGGAGGCCGGTCGAGCCCGGCGAGCGTCTTCGCGAGCAGGTGCGTGCCGAGGATGCGGCTGTCGTGGATCGCGGCCTTGCGCTTTCGTGTCCAGAGACCGCCCGCGATGGACGCGCCCGCGAGATGGACGACGGCGTCCATGCCTTCGAGCCCTGCCGCGTCGATATCGCCGGTCGCCGGGTCCCAGTGCATTTCGTTCGGACCGTCGGCGCGGCCACGTACCAGCGGGAACACCTCGTGCCCGCCGGCCCGGAGGAACGCCGACAGCCGCCGCCCCACGAGACCAGTCGCACCGGTGATCGCCACCCGCAGCGACCGGTCGCCGTCGAGGCGTGCCAGATCGTGCCGGGTGCGCTCGTGCCGGAAGGCAAATAGCCGGTCGAGCTCGCGCTCGATCCGTCCCCGCAGGAGACCGGCGCCCCGGGGCAGCTCCCAGGTCACGCGGTCCTCGAGCACCGAGGCGTCGGGGCCGTCCGGCAGGAAGCGGTGTTCGTGTCGCCACGATCGGAACGGACCGTCGGTCTGGACATCGGCGAACCCCGTGACGCCCTCGAGCGCCTTGTGCTCCAGCGTCCAGTCGATGCCGATCGGGCCAGCCACCGGGATGCGCAGCGTCTTGCGGTCGCCTGGCGCGATCGTGCCGCGCTGCTCGACGACCTCGACACGCCGCCACGGCGGCGTGAGCCGGTCGAACGCGCCAGGGGAGGCATGCCAGGCCATCAGCTCTTCGGATGAGACGGGAATGCCGGTTCGGTACACGCGAGTGATGGTGCTCATGGCTTATGCCTCCTGAAGCGATTCCCGGGCCGAGGAGCTCGACCCGGGAATCGAGCCTGCCGCTCGGGCAGGCAGCTGCTGGCGACCTAGCTGGCCGGGGCCGCCGCCGGCATCGCGGCCATCGAGGGCACAACCAGCACCGTCAGGGTGCCGTCGCCAACCTGGCCGATCGCGAAGATGTCGTAGACCATGCCGGCCTCGACCTGGACGCCGGGGAGCGCGAGCGCCACGTCGGTCGTGCCCGCCGGGCGGACTTCCAGGTCGTAGGTACCCGCCGGCACCTCGAGGTAATCGCTGGCGTTCGGGAATGCGAGACCGGAGATCAGCACGTCGCCGCCGGTGACGGCCACGTCGACCGCCGGGGCATCCGGCGAGGCGTGGACCACGCGGACCCGTGCCGTGTCGGCGCTCAGCTCGGAGAGGTCGGTCTCGTAGATCTGCGGAGTGATGTTGGCGAGCAGGCCCGTGGCCGCAACCTGGTAGGCCACACCGGACTCGAGCGTCACGGTCGCGTCGATCACCGCGGTGTCGATGGCCGCGCCCGTGGCGGTCACCTGGATCTGGTGCTCGCCGGCGGGAACCGGGACCCAGCCCGAGAACGCGCCGAACCCGAGGTTGGAGAGGGCAAGCTGCCCGTCGACGTACACGTCCACCGCCGGGGCATCCGGCGAGGCGTGGACGACGTTCACGCAGGCGTCACCTTCGGCGCCGATGCCGAGCGCGGCGGTGCAGGTCACCGCGGTGGTGGCCGGGGCGGAATGGATCGGGGACGGGATCACGAGCACGGTCAGGATGTTATCGGCCAGGCTGCCGATCGCGAAGATGTCGTACCGCGTGCTGGCGTCGAACGTCGTGCCCGGCAGCGGCAGGGCGACGTCCTGGGTACCCGCGATGCGAATTTCGAGGTCGTAGGTGCCGGCCGGAACGGTCAGGTCGTCGCTGGCGCTCGGGAACGCGAGGTGCGAAACGAGCACGGCGCCACCGGTGACGGCGACATCGACCGCGGGCGCGTCTGGAACGGTGTGGATGACGCTCACGCGGGCGCTGCCCTCGTCAATCGGGCTGACATCGACCGGGTAGATCTGCGGGGTGATTTCCGCCAGGTAGCCCGTGGCGGCGATGTGATAGGCCATGCCGGAGTCGACGGTCACGGTGGCGTCGATGACGGCGGTGTCGGGGGCGGTGCCGGTGGCGGTCACCTGAACGTGGTGCTCACCGGCCGGGACGGCCACCCAGCCGCCATACCAGCCGAAGGCGAGGTTCGACAGCGCCAGCTGTCCGTCGAGGTAGATGTCGACGTTCGGCGCGTCGGGGGACGCATGCACCACGTTGATGCAGGCGTCGCCCGCGGCGCCGATGCCCAGCGACGTGGCGCAGTCGGCCGTCGCGCCCGCAGGGGTGGCCTCCTGTGCGGCCACACCGCGGAACGAAAGCGAGGTCATCATCGTGAGCACGAGCAATGCGACGGTACTGAGGAGAAACGATCTGCGTCGGGAACGAGTGGTCATTGGAATCTCCTTGCGTCGAGGCCGGTGAAGCCGATCGCGAGTGGCGGCCGTCCGCTCGCTGAAATTGAAGTTACAGTATAGGTTTACTTTTGTCAACAGGTAGCGCACAATGGGGATGCGCGAACGGGTCGGTCCGTTTGCGGCAGCGCGGCGCCCGTGCCAGACTGACTTGAACTGGAGGTTGAATTTTGTCAGCCGATACCACCCCACCAGCCGCGCCGAACGCACACCTTATATCGATCGGGCGCGTCGTCGAGACGTTGCGCCAGCTCTACCCCGGCGTGACGCCCTCCAGCCTGCGCTTCCTCGAGCGCGAGGGCATGATCGAGCCGACCCGCACCCCCGGCGGTCATCGCCTCTATTCGCAGGCGGATGTCCGGCGCATCGCCCAGATCAAGGAGTGGCAGGGGCAGCGGCTGTCGCTGGAGGAGATCCGCGAACGGCTGCGACAACGCGACGCGCTGTCCGATCCGGATGATCTCTCGCGGTGCTTCCTCGATCAGGTGCTGGCGGGCGACGGTGTCGCCGCGACGGCCACGATCCTCGACGCCGACGAGCTGGGGATGCCGCTGGATCGCCTGTTCGCGGAGGTGATCCAGCCGGCGTTGGTCGAAGTGGGCGACCGTTGGGAGCACGGCACCGTGCTGGTCGCCCAGGAGAAGACGGTGTCGGAGCTGGTGCGCGATATCGTCGCGGAGCTGTCCATCCGCCACATCACCGCGCGGTCGAACGCCCCGGTGGTGGTCGCCGCCTGCGTGGCGGGCGAGCGCCACGAGCTCGGCCTGCGCATGCTGACCGGACTGCTGCGCGCCGACGGCTACCGCGTGCAGTACCTCGGTGCCGACGTCGCCAGCGAGTTCCTGGTCGACGCGGCGCTCCTGCACCGTCCGGCGGCCGTGCTGCTCTCCGCCCGCTTCACCACCAGTGAGCCGGCGCTGGAAGAGGCCATCACCTGCCTGCGGAAAGCGATGGGCGACACGATGGCGATCGTGGTCGGCGGCCACCTCGCCATGGAGCGCGCGCAACGCATCTCCGAGCTGGGAGCCATCCCGGTTACCAGCGAACAGCTCGACCACGCGCTGGCGACGCTGCGCGAGGTGTTGCCACCGGTGCCGGACGAGGAGCCACGCTGATGCGAATCTGGGACGTGCCGCCGGAGCGGCTCTGCCGCCAGCACCTGCTCGGCGAGCACCGCGAGCTCCACGGCCTGTGGAACATCCTCACGCAGGGCAAAACCGGCTACAGCCGGCATCCGGAGACACGTCGCTGGGTGGGTCGGCTCGCCGCGCTCTACCGCCGCCACGAGGCGCTCGTCGCCGAGATGACGCGGCGCGGCTACAACCACGGCACGCCGCTCGATCCTGCCCTCGCGAGCGGCGATCCGGTCCAGACGGACTTCGTCGATCCGATCGAGCGCCAGTATGCGCTCCTGCGCGAAAAGGGCTGCGGCTGCGATACGGGCGTTGCGGGTTGACCGTCTCCCCTGACACGGCGACGATGGTGCAGACCTGACTTGACCATCGCGGAAGGATGTTCATGCCCGCACCCGCCGACTCGCCGACTGTCACCGACTGGGGACCACTCGCCGCTCGCCTTGCCGCCATCCCCGAGGGGATGCGCCTCGCGCTCGCCGCTCGCGATCTCGACTCCGGCAGCACGCTGGACCACGACGCCGACCGGACCGTGACCGCCGCCAGCACGATCAAGACGCTGATCCTCGCCACCGTAGCCCGCGCGCTCGACGCCGGCGATCTCCAGCTCGACACCGAGATCGAGATTCGCGACGAGTGGCGGATCGGCGGCAGCGGCGTGGTCAACTGGCTGCACCGCGGCATCACGTTGCCGGTGGAAGATCTCGCCTGGCTGATGATCGCCATCTCCGACAACACGACCTCGAACGCACTGATCGAAACCGTCGGGCTGCGCACGGTCCAGGAGACCGCCATCGCGCTCGACGTGCCGTCGCTCCACCTCGGGCGACGGTTCTATGGCTACCTGCCGGAGGGCGAGACCAACATCAACGCGGTCACCGCGCGCGGGCTGACCGACCTGCTGACGGGAATCTGGCGCGACGAGGTGGCCTCGCCCGAGCGCTGCGCCTGGATGCGAAAGTTGCACGCCGATCAGCAGCACCGCGACCGCCTGCCGCGCCGGCTTCCCGAGGGCGTCACCTACGCCGGCAAGACCGGCACGCTCAACGGCATCTCGCACGATATCGGCGTGATCTCGGGTCCGAACGGGGAAATCGCGATCTCGGCGCTGGTCGAGAGCACCTGTGACCATCATGACGACGACGCCTTCCTCGGCGACATCGGCGCGGCCGTCGCGGAGATCGTGTCATGACGTTCCGCGGAGGCACCGGCACACCCGGCCCTTGATCCGTGCCCGCAGCACAATTCGTGTACGGGCCGGGCGTGTCCCGGCCCTTGCGAGGGCGGCCACAACGGCCACTACTATGGGAGAAGGCACGCATCGCGTCTTCGCCCAACAGGGAGGAACAGCATCATGCGCATCACCGGCGTACAGACCTACATCGTGGGCAACCCGTGGAAGAACTGGCTGTTCGTGCGGCTGGAGACCGACCAGGACGGCCTCTACGGCATCGGCGAGGGCACCCTCAATGCCTTCGCCAAATCCGCCGAGGCGATCATCCACGAGCTGACGCCCCGCTTCGTCGGCACCGATCCGTTCCAGGTCGAGACGATCATCCAGCGCATGACGCGCGATCTCTACTCCGAAGGCGGGCAGCTCCACATGACCGCCGTCGCCGCGATCGAGGTCGCCTGCTGGGACATCATCGGCAAGGTCACCGGCCGGCCGATTTACGACCTCATCGGCGGGCGATACCACGAGTCGCTGCCGGCCTACGCCAACGGCTGGTACGCCGGCCCGCGCACGCCCGAGTCCTTCGCCGAGCGCGCCCGGCAGGTGGTCGACCGCGGCTACAAGGCGCTCAAGTTCGACCCGTTCGGCGCGAACTGGCGCGCGATGACGCTTCCCGAGCGGCACCTCTCGATCGACATCGTCCGCGCGGTACGTGAGGAAGTCGGGCCCGACATCGAGCTGATGATCGAGGTTCACAGCCGGTTCAGCGTGGCCGAGGCCGTCTGGGTGGGCGAGCGGCTGGCGGAATTCGAGCCGACGTGGTTCGAGGAGCCAACGGCGCACCAGAACATCGCCAGCGTGGTCGAGGTGGCGCGCAAGCTGAGCATCCCGGTCTCAACGGGCGAGAGCTTCTCCAGCCCGCAGCAGTTCGCCGAGCTGCTCTCGCACGACGCGGTGCACATACTGCAGCCGGAGCCGGGCAGCATGGGCGGAATCTGGCGCACCCGGCAGGTGGCGGCGATGGCCGACGCGCACTACGCAGTGG